>WFVQ01000022.1 GCA_015491585.1 Deltaproteobacteria bacterium | reverse complement strand
ATGTGCACGAGTTCGTGCACGAGTACGTAAACCATGAAGGGAAGCAGGTGGTTTTTATCACCGCCGCAGGTCTTTTGCAATATATACGTGTCGTTGAGACAGATACGATAGAAGTCGCGGCAGTCCCTGCCCCTTCTCTTATCCCGCCATCCCTTGCCGTATCGGACCAGATGGGCGAAGGCGTCACCAGGATGCTCCAGCGCGTCGAGTTCTCTTAGGGTGCGCACCTCGTAGGGCCATTGGCGCCAATCGCTCTCGGTAAGGGCGAAGAAATCGGTGAGGAGCTCTTCGGATATCGCCCCTGCATCGCCGATCACTGCGAGATGTTCAGCAGAGAAGAAGAGTGGAGCCCCTGCCGCCATGCCGTTGCAAACCTCCGCCATAAACCGGAAAAAAGATAATGGTCCTCTACGCCGTGTCAACGCCGCTTATCCACTCCTCCAAGTCATCCAGGGTGTCTATATCCCTGAGCATGGGTAAAAGGCAGTAGGACCAGCCCCTCTCTCTGCTGATCCTCAATGTGTCCTCCAAGAGTGACGAGCTGCTCCACCCCATCTCCTTCAATACCGGAACATATATCTCCTCCTTCGTCTTGCAACCGATGAGGTAATATCCTCCGTCAAAGGCGGGGCCTAATACGAGATCCACATCCGTGAGGGCTGCCAGTGCCTCCTCGACCATCCGTGCAGTGACCCCAGGGATATCCGAGCCAAAGATCACCGCCCTGGAGATTCCTTCGGACCGGACCTGGTCTAAGGCATTCTTCATTCTCTGACCCAGGCTGCTTCCGACCTGAATCCGCTGTTTCACCTGGTGCTCTATCAGGGGCGTGCTCCACTCCTGGTCCCAGAACACGAACCTGCGGCACCGCAGCTCACACAACACGAGAAAGGCCCTGTTCAGAAGGCAACGGTATACCTCCAATGCGCCAATGTCCCCGATCTGTGCGGCCAGCCTTGTCTTCACCCGCCCCTTGGAAGGGACTTTGGCGAAAAGGATGGCTCCTGTCTCCCATTCCATCTTATCACCGATTTCACACAAAAGTCACTTTTGCTTAATTGCAGGGTCACATAAAGGCAATAAAATCCAAAATACGAAATTAATCTAAAGAGAGGAGGAATGAAATGGAAAACTGGTTGCGGTGTCCAATGTTCTTTTCTGCCTTTGTGGCGGCAGCACTCTTCTTGTCCTGCTTGATAGGAAGTGGTCATCGTGCCGTTGCTGCAACAGTGCAGGACCCTCTGCTCCAGGTCCTAATAAGGAAAGGGATACTCACCGAGGAAGAGGCCGCTCAGATCAAGGCAGAGGCGGAAAAACTCGCCAAAGAGCAAAAGGAAGAGGTGTTGGAAGGGGCAATCCAGAGGGAGGAAATGCCTAAGGCACTCCAAGGCCTTGAAGTATCGGGCCTTGCATACATCCACTATGATGCAGGGGTCGAGCCAGAGCCAGGCGGCAGGGAGGTGAGCTTCAACAGGTTCACTCTGGGGCGCGGCTATCTCACCGTAAAGAAACGGATCAATGATTGGTTAGGGGCAAGAGTTACCAGCGACATAACCAGAAAGGACGACGGGGACTGGGAATATCGACTCAAATATCTATATGCCGAGGTTCGGCCCGGAGATATCGGGCTCCTCACCGACATAAAAATGGAGATAGGCCAGGGGCACAATCCCTGGCTGGACTTCCAGGAACATGTCAATCCATACAGGGCCCAGGGGACTATGGCCATAGAGAGGGCCGGGGTCTTCAATTCCGCCGATCTGGGGGTGAGCATGCGGGGAAATCTGGGAGGAAGGCTCCAAGACGCCAAGGAGAAGACCGGTAATCACCATTACGACGGATTATACGGCAGCTGGCACATAGGATTATACAACGGCGGCGGCTACCACGCCGATGAGGTCAACGGCAACAAGGCCATAGAGGGGCGGCTGACCTTCAGGCCCTTGCCCAGCCTGGTTCCAGGGCTCCAGATCAGCTATCTCGGCATGTACGGAGAGGGCAACAAGGACTATAACGGCGAAAATCCAGACTATGCCGTAAATTTGGGCTACATTAGCCTTGAAAATCCCAACTACATACTGACGGCGCAGTATTTCCGCACCACGGGCAATGCCGCGGGCTCCTGGGTGGTGCTTGACCGCGACGGTTCCCTCGCGGATGAATTGGAGACAGAGGGCTACTCCTTCTTCGGCCGCGTAAGGATGTGGTTTCATCCCAGGCTCTCTCTGTTTGCCCGGTATGATCACTTCGATCAGGACAAAGACGACGATATAGCCGATGAGACCAGTTACGAGCTCTTCATGAGCGGTCTTTCATACGACGTGTACAAGGGCAACATGCTAATGGCCGTGTTCCAGACTATCGATTATGATGACGATGCTGGCAAGCTCCACGACCTTCCCAGCAGGGGATACAGGCTGGGGGATGACCAGCAGCTACAGCTCATATATCAGTTGAGGTTTTGATTCCAGGTCGCCGGGGGCGGGGTCGTGGTTGGCACGCCCCCGCCACAGGAGAAGATGACAGCCAAGACCATATTCATAGTAGAGGACGATCCAGATATCCTCGAACTCCTGGAGTTCAATCTCACCAAGGAGAGGTTCAGGTGCATCTGCCATCCAACAGGATTGGGTGCGGTCCGCGCCATAAAGGCTGCACTCCCTGACATGGTGCTCCTGGATCTTATGCTTCCGGACATCGACGGTATGGAGATAATCAAACGCCTCAAGGCCGACAGCTCCACCGCCTCCATCCCGGTCATCATGGTAACGGCAAAGGGAAGCGAGGTGGACAGGATCGTGGGATTCGAGCTGGGCGCAGACGACTACGTGGTCAAGCCCTTCAGCCCCCGCGAGCTGATATTGAGGGTGAAGGCCATCTTCTCGCGGCTGGAAAGGGCGGAAGAGAGAGGGACGAAGGAGATAGTGGCTGGTCCGTTGAGAATTGTTCCTGAACACCACCTCGTGGAGGTGGAGGGTGAAAGGATTGATCTCACCGCCATGGAGTTCAAGCTCCTATACGATATGGCCAACTCTCCAGGGGTGGTCAAAACCAGGGAGGTGCTGCTGAACCGGGTATGGGGATACGAGTTCGACGGTTACGGCAGGACAGTGGACACCCACATAAGACGGCTCAGGAAGAAACTGGGGCCAGCGGCTCCTGCGATCGAGACCATCAGGGGGGTAGGCTACCGCTTCGACCCGTCCAGATTAGGGAGCTGAGCATCGCCGCACAGCTCGTCAACGGCGGCCATGATGGCGGCCGCCTGCCTTCTGCCCAGACCGTATCTCTTCGTCAACTCATCTTCGCCGATCTCCAGCAGGTCCCTAAGAAGGACGATCCCGCTCTCCATCAGCATGGAAGAACTCCTCCTTTTTAGGCCAGATAGGACGGTCATTGGATAGAGCCCCTTCTCCTCTATCATCTTTTCAAGCCCCCTGCCTTCAGGGAACTTCCATCCCGTCATCCTGAGGCCTACGCATCTTCCGTACTCCACGGCCATGCTGGTCAGACGTGTATTGGTCACAAGCCATCCCACATACCGGTCCTGGGAGTGGCGCCTGAGCACAGGCTCCCGAAGGTCCTCCATTCTGGCGTGGACATACAGGGCCACCTTCACATCGGTGTGCCTTCCGCTGCGGTTGTGGTATTTGCACTCTATGACTGCGACCTCGCGGCCGTTCTCGGCCACAACGTCCACTTCGTGCTCTACGCAGCGCCCCTGGATCAGGAGATTAGTCCTGGTAACGTAGCCATACTCTCGGAGAATCCTGCTGAAATACTGTTCGAATGGGTAACCAGTAGGTCCCAGCCTGAACAGGGCCCGTTTCAGATTGTACCTGAGCGCGGCAGGAGGATGGATCTTCGCGAGCTCCCTCCTGGCCCTGTGAAACACCTTGCTGCTGGTGGTGTGCTCCTCCACGGATTCATAGACCGTTCTCGCCACGCTATCCGCCACCTCGGGAGAAGCGCCGCAATGGAGAAGGGAGCGGCTCAACTTCTCCACGTTGAACTCCTCGTGATGGCCGGCGGCCTTTCTAATCCTCTTTCTTCCCATCAGGCCTCCCACAAGACCAAAAAAGGGAGGGTCTCCCCTCCCTTGTTGCCGTCTCATTAGGACCGGTGAACTATCTCTTGAGTTCCTTCTCCTTTTCAGCCACCATAAGGCGCGTCTTGACGGCGGTGTCAGGGGTCAGGCTCATGGAGTCTATCCCGCACTCAACGAGAAATGCGGCGAAATCAGGGAAGTCGCTGGGGGCCTGGCCACATATTCCGATCTTCCTCTTGGCCTTCTTGGCGGTCTGTATGACCTGGCGGACCAGCCTTTTCACGGCCTCGTTCCTCTCGTCATAGATGTGGGAGACCAGCTCGGAATCCCTGTCGAGCCCCAGGGTCAACTGGGTAAGGTCGTTGGATCCTATGGAGAAGCCATCGAAGACCTTGGCGAATTCGTCGGCGAGTACCACGTTGCTGGGTATCTCGCACATGACGTACACCTCAAGGCCGTTCTTCCCCTGCTCCAGCCCATATTTCCGCATGACCTCGATGACCCGCTTCCCCTCTTCCACGGTGCGGCAGAACGGGATCATCACCTTTACGTTGGAAAGACCCATCTCGTCCCTGACCTTGGAGAGCGCCTTGCACTCCAGGGCGAATGCAGGCTCGAACTTCTCTGAATAGTAGCGGGAGGCCCCGCGCCACCCGATCATGGGATTGTGCTCTTCGGGCTCATATATGGAGCCGCCGATGAGATTGGCGTACTCGTTGCTCTTGAAGTCCGACAGACGGACTATGACGTCGTTTGGATAGAAACCTGCGGCGATCCTGGCCACGCCTTGGGCCAGGGTGTCCACGAAGAACTCGGACTTGTTTTCGTAGGCCGCGGTCCTTTCCTGAATGGCCTTCACGACCTCTTTCAGGGAGGCGTCCTTCCTCGCCTTGCGCTTCAACGCATCGAACTCCAGCAGGGCGAGGGGATGTATCCCGATGTGGGAGTTTATGATGAACTCCAGCCTGGCGAGCCCGACGCCATCGTTTGGGATCTGGGCCTGGGTGAAGGCCTGCTCCGGAATGCCCACGTTCATCATGATCTTGGTCTTCGTCTTGGGGATGTCGTTGAGGTCAACACGCTGGACTTCAAACTTGAGAAGGCCCTCATATACCCTGCCCTCTTCGCCTTCCGCACACGACACGGTGACATCTGAGCCGGACTTGATCTTGTCGGTTCCGTCCTCGGTGCCCACGATGCACGGTATTCCCAGCTCCCGCGAGACTATGGCTGCGTGGCAGGTGCGACCGCCTCTATTGGTGACTATGGCGGACGCTATCTTCATGATGGGCTCCCAGTCAGGGTCGGTCATGTCAGTGACCAGGACCTCCCCCTTCTTGAACTTGGTGATCTCCTTGACGTCCTTTATCACATGGGCCTTGCCCTGCCCGATCTTTGCACCGACCGCGTTGCCGGTCGCTAATATCTTGCCTGTTTCCTTGAGCACATAAGTCTCATAGGCGTCGGCATCCCTCTGGGAGTGGACCGTCTCGGGCCTCGCCTGGACGATGAAGAGCTTGCCCGTGCCCACCTCCTTGCCATCGCCATCCTTTGCCCACTCGATGTCCATAGCTTTTTTGTAGTGATCTTCTATGATGCACGCCCACTTGGCCAGGGTAAGGAGCTCGTCGTCGCTAAGGACGTAGGTGTTCTTCTCCTTCTTGGTCGTGGCCTTGTTCTTGACCGGACACTTGGGATTGTCGGTATATATCATCTTCTTCTGCTTGAGACCCAGCTTCTTGGAGACGATGGGCCTGAATCCCTTCTTGAGAGTCGGCTTGAAGACATAGAACTCGTCGGGATTCACCGCACCCTGCACCACGTTCTCACCCAGGCCCCAGGCACCGGTGATATATACCACCTTGTCGAACCCGCTCTCGGTATCCATAGTGAACATAACGCCGGAACTGGCGCTGTCACTCCTGACCATCTTCTGGACCGCTATAGAGAGATAGACGTCGAAATGGCCGAACCCCTTGTCGGTGCGGTAAGAGATGGCGCGGTCGGTGAAGAGGCTGGCGAAGCACCTGTGACAGGCATCCAGAAGCATCTCCGGGCCTCTGATGTTGAGATAGGTGTCCTGCTGGCCGGCGAAGGAGGCATCAGGGAGATCCTCGGCCGTGGCAGAGGAACGCACTGCCACATCCACGTTGGGCCCATACTCCTTCTCCATGTCGCGGTAGGCGTCAATGATGGCATCCTCCAGGTCCTTGGGGAACGGAGACTTGAGGATGATATCCCTGACCTTCTTACCCCGCTTCTTGAGATCCGAGATGTTGTGGGTATCCAGCCCATCCAGCACCTCGCGTATGGCCTGCTCGATACCGGCCTCCTTGAGAAGGTGCTGATAGGCCGCGGCCGTAATGGCGAAGCCGTTGGGCACGTTCACCCCCTCCTTAACCAGGTGCTGATACATCTCGCCCAGCGAGGCGTTTTTTCCGCCTACCAAGGGGACGTCTTTGATCCCGATCTGGTCAAACCACAGGATGAATGGGTTCTTAGCCATAAAAAAAGGTCCTCCCTCTCTCTATTTGAAAAAGATCTGACCGGCCAGCAGTGCCGGCCGGTCGTATTTGGCCATTTGAAAGATGCCTCCTCTGCCCGCTGACACGGCCCCGCCGTGCCAGTGCCACCCTCTTGAAGAAAGGTGTGGATGCTCATTTTATGAATAATCATTCATCTGCCGGAAATGTAGCCTTTCCTCCTGTTCGTTGTCAAGCAGGAAAGGGAAATTGCCTTGAAAATTCGGATATCCCACGGAGATTATACGGGGCAGCAGGAGCCGGCACAGGCCGCCAGGCCGCAACATTCTGTCTCCATGAGTCGTGCCGCCATGTCATCAATCCACGAACCCCTGCTTTATCAGGGCATTCATATCCCTCACCGCCTTTTCCAAGCCAACGAAAACTGAACGGGCAATCACCGAGTGACCGATGCTGAACTCCTCGATCTCTGGAAGGGCCGCGAGGCGCGCCACGTTATTGTAGGTCAGGCCGTGGCCAGCGTGGACCCTGAGCCCCAGCTCGTAGGCCAAGCGGGCGCAGGCTGCCAGGTTTTCGAACTCCCTCTCCTGCGCCTCTGGACTCTCGGCCTCGGCATACCTTCCTGTATGTAGCTCCACGCACTGTGCGCCAACGTCGAGGGAGGCCCTCACCTGTTTCTCTTCTGGATCTATGAACAGGCTCACAGGAATCCCGCCTGCATTGAGCCGCGAGACCGCATCCCTTATGTGTTCCTTGAGACCGGCCACGTCCAGCCCGCCCTCGGTGGTCAGCTCCTCCCTCCTCTCTGGAACCAGGGTCACGATATCTGGTTTTATGTCGCAGGCGATGGCGATCATCTCGTCGGTGGCCGCCATCTCCAGTGTGAGCCTGGTCCTCACCGTCTGTCTGAGGAGCCGCACGTCCCTCTCCTGGATATGGCGCCTGTCCTCCCTCAGATGCACCACTATCCCGTCCGCGCCGGCCAGCTCCGCGATGGCCGCGCCCCACACCGGGTCAGGCTCCACGGTTCCCCTCGCCTCCCTTATGGTAGCAATGTGATCCACGTTGATACAGAGGTCAGCCATGATCTTCTCCTTGGATAGTATTTGGGCGAACCGCCTCTCCTCGGCGGCCATCTTCCTCGCCTCTTCCTCCCCAGCCTCGTGATCGAACCCCATGAGGTGGACAAGCCCGTGGATGAGCAGACGCTCCAACCGGCACTGCATGGTGGTGCCGGCTGCTGCGGCCTCCCGCCCCGCGGTCTCAACCGACACCACGATGTCGCCGAGGACCTCTCCCTCTCCCTGGAACGATATGACGTTGGTGGGCCTGTCCCTCTCCAGCCACTTGGAGTTGATCTCCTGGATCCGCTCATCGTCCACCAGAAGCACGTTGAGCTCCCGCTCCCTGGCCCCTGCCGCGGACAGGAGCAGGTTCGCCACCCTCTCCAGCCTTGCCAGGTTCACTGGCGGCCTGCTGTCACCGGTATCCAGTAGGATCTCCGCCGCCATGATCACCCTCCGGCCTGTCCGCGCCGGTCGTATGCCTCTATGATCTACTTGACCAGCCGGTGCCTAACTACGTCCTTCTGGGTGAACCGTATGAAACTGATCCCCTTGATCCCGGATAGTATCTCCAGGGCCTCGACCAGCCCGGACTCCTTGTTCTGCGGCAGGTCGATCTGAGTGATATCCCCGGTTATCACTGCCTTTGAGTCGAAACCGAGCCGCGTGAGAAACATCTTCATCTGCTCTGACGTGGTATTCTGGGCCTCGTCCAGTATGACGAAGGCGTCGTTGAGCGTGCGCCCGCGCATGAAAGCCAGGGGCGCCACCTCTATCACCCCTCCCTGCAGGAGGCTAGACACGCGTTCGTAGGGCAGCATGTCGTACAAGGCATCGTAGAGGGGACGGAGATATGGGTTCACCTTGTCCGCCAGGTCACCGGGCAGGAAACCAAGACGCTCCCCTGCCTCTACAGCGGGCCTGGTGAGGACTATCCTCCCTACCTCCTCCTTGAGGAACGCAGAGACTGCCATAGCCATCGCCAGATAGGTCTTCCCCGTGCCGGCAGGGCCTATCCCGAAGACCACGTCGTGCTTCCTGATGGCCTCTACATAGAGTTTCTGGGTCAGCGTCTTCGGGGCTATGCTCCTCTTCTCGGACTTGATCAGAAGCTTGTCCAGGAATATGTCCTTGAGCCTGGCACCTGCATCCTCGCTGAGGATCTGAATGGCGTTGTCAACGTCACCTTCGTGGAGCATGTATCCAGACCGCAAGAGATCGTAGAGCTGAAGACAGATCTTCTTCGCAAGCTCTACCGATATGGGATCTCCTGAAATGGCCAATTCGTTTCCCTTGGAGTTGATGGTGACATTGAGGGAGTCCTCTATGAGCTTGAGGTTCCTTCCCTGCTCTCCATAGAGGGTGATGGCCAGGGCGTTGTCATTGAATATGAGGTTGTTGCTTCCCATCTCGCAGTCACCGTTCAAGGGCCCTGTCGTACAACTTTCCCACTCCGTATTCTTTACGGCGCAGGAATTTCTCCCAAGGTGGGCCTATGATCTGCATCTCTGGATTCTCCTTTTGCACCTCCATTGCTATCTGCATCTCCTTGGTGCAGCCGGTGCTGTAGGTGGCATCCTTGCCCACCCATTCAGGCGGGACCTTTTCTCCCATGAGCTCGAACGCCTTCTCTATATCCTCCACGGTCTGAAAGCGCCATATGTCAATGAGACCGCTTCTCTGGACTATCTCCCACATATACATGAGGTCGTCAGCATCCATGCCTGGCTCGAAGTGTTCGGCCGGATTTATGACCAGTACGTCCTTCTGTTTGCTCCTGAGATAGGATACGAAGACCTTCAATATCTTTTTGGCGGTCTCAAGCTGGTTGGGAATGCTGCCCACTATGGCGCTGTAGAACATTATGGTCTTGCCGCGGGCCTTCTGCATCTTCAGATGGAGTATCAGGCTCTCTGCCTTTGCCTCGAGATCCGCCTCTGAGAACCGGATGGTCCTTGGATCGTGTTCCCGCTCCCTCAACACTATCTTCCCGGGAGCCGGGGTCCACATGGTCAATATATCCCTGGTATAGCGAAAATGGGAGTCGTGTATGAACGAGCCCTCCCGGGGGCACCTAAGCACCACCCCATCGCACTCCTTGAAGGCCCTGGCGAACGTCACTGAGGTGAGCAGGGGATTGAAGAGCTCCTGCGTGCCGTCGGAGATAACGAAGAGCATCTTGTCGCTCTTGAGGCGCTCCAGCAGGGCCTTCTTGGAGATGTTGCGGTCAGTTATCACGTCCGCATCCCTGGTCAGGGCATGGAGCACGTCGTCCTCGAGGATGTCCCGTATTGTGATGTGGTCATAGAAGAAATCCTGTTTGACCGCGAGGATGACCTTGATTCCGGCCTGTATAAGCAGCCTGATTATCATCAGGTCCACCACTACCTGGCCCGCCTCAGCCCCCATCCACAGGAGATAGTAACGGCGATCCCCGTTTCTCCACTCCCTTAGCCTCTCCATGAACCAGCTCCATCCCCTGCCCTCTACAGGCCCTTCCATCATGGAGCGCAGCTCCCCTGCTCCAATACGCCGGCCTCCAGGTTCCCAAAGCGAGGGATTGCTGGACAGGGCAAGGAGCCTGCGGAGTTTAAGGAACCAGATGGAAAGCTCGAGTTCATCGAGACCATTTGCCCCTTGGCGGTCCAATCCCTCTGGATCGTTGAGAAGGGCAGAAAAATCCTGTGAGGAGACCAGGGTATGGGCCAGCCTGTTCTTCTCCTCCTTGATCTTTGCCAGCGGACGGTCTATCTCGCTCGCCCTGACGAAGATGTGGAGCAGCCTCTTCTCCAGCCTGCAGGGGAGTATCACCAGTGATGAGGTCTCGTGCCTGAACTTGATACGGAGCAATTCCAGGAGGTACTCAAGCCTATATTTGTCCTCTACTATGGACTTGATCAGAGGTTCCAGCCTCTCCCAGACCTTCATGTAGGCCACGGGAAGGGTGGAGCCGCCACGCTTCTCAATGATCTGGAAGAAAACCTCGTCGCTGCAGGGATAGTAGTATGACTCATCCCCCATATAGACCATGAAGCGCAACTGCTCTGGAGAGGCGACCTGGTCCGGAAACGCCTCGTAGGAAAGGTGGTTCTCGGTATAGAAGTTGGCTATCCAGGCGTCGAGCCTGGGGTCGCTTCCAGGCCGGTATGATCTTATACCTCTTTCCCCTTTCACCACTCTCAGAAGATCTGCTTTTTAGCGAATACGAAAACCGTGACTATGGACATGACAAAGGCGATACCCATCGTTATGGCGAAGGCATGGGGATGGTCCTGGAGGGGAAGCTTGATGTTCATGCCGTATATGCTGGCCACAAGGGTTGGAAGCATGAGAATTATGGTGACCGAGGTGAGGAACTTCATCACTATGTTCAGGTTGTTGGATATGACAGATGCGTAGGCGTCCATGGTGCCGCTGAGGATGTCGCTGTAGATCCTGGCCATCTCTATGGCCTGCTGGTTCTCGATGAGCGCATCCTCCAGCACGTCCTCGCTCTCCTCGCTGATGGGGATGTAACGTCCGCTCTGGAGCCTGGCCATCACCAGATCGTTGGCCTTCAGGCTTGTGTTGAAATAGACCAGACTCTTCTCGATGTTGAGCAGCCTTATGAGCTCCTGGTTCCTCATGGAGCGGTGCAGCTCCGCCTCGTATTCGTCTATGAGCCGGTCGATGGTCCTTAGGTGGCGGAGGTAGGTGGCCGAGACCCTGAGGAACAGGGTAAATATGAACCTGGACGGATCGGTGAGGAGGGCTGCCGCCCTCTTGGTCTCCACGAGGTGGTCTATGATTGGGATCTCCTTGAGAGACACCGTGATCACCACGTCGCCCACGAATATGATTCCCAGCGGAATGGTTTCGAACCGGACGAACTCGTCCCCGCTCTTCTGCTCCGGGACCTTGATGATGATCAGGACCTGGTCCTCCTCCATCTCCACGCGGGAGGACTCCTCCTCGTCCAGGGGATACCTCAGGAACTCTGGGAGCACACCGAGGGACTCCACCTTCTCGAGTTCATCCTGGGTGGGATCGACCAGGCTAATCCACTGCCCTTCCCTTATGTCGCTGGAAGTCTCCATGCCTGTTCCGTTGGCTTTGTATATGGTGAGCATAGCGCCGCTCCTTCCCCTGTGCCGAGCAGTCGGCCTGGTCCAGACAGGAGTCCTGAAATGGCCCGCCATAAAACGGCAGGCTGCCTGGAATTACCACAGGCACCACCCAAAATCAAGTTGAAACCTCCTGCACTTATCTCCTTGACATCGGCGGCGATAATTGATGCAATTGACCCCAACCAGACTCTTCGACCCACGGGAAAGGACCCAATGACGGAAGCTGACTTTTACAGAAGAGAGCAGAATGACAAGGTGAGATGCCTGCTCTGCAACCACAGGTGCCTGATTTCCAATGGCCACCGAGGCATATGTGGAGTGAGGGAGAATAGGAAGGCGGTCCTCTACTCCCTGGTGTACGGCAAGGTGATATCCAGGAGCCTCGATCCCATAGAGAAGAAGCCGTTGTTCCACTTCCTGCCAGGCACCAGCTCCTTCTCCATCTCCACGGTGGGATGCAACTTCAGGTGCGAACACTGCCAGAACTGGCAGATCTCCCAGTATCCTCGCCTCATATCAGAGGAGATCCCAGGGGACGACTACACTCCAGGAGATATAGTGGCAGAGGCCCTGGCCGCGGGTGCCAGGAGCATAAGCTATACCTATGTGGAACCCACCATCTTTTTCGAGTTCGCCTACGACTGCATGGTAGAGGCCCAGCGTAGCGGGCTGAAAAACGTGTTCGTGAGCAACGGCTACATGACCGCCGAGGTGGTGGAGAAGGCGGCGTCCGTCCTCCACGGGATAAATATCGACCTGAAGGCATTCACGGAGCGGTTCTACAAGCAGGTGTGCGGCGCCTCGCTGGCCCCGGTGCTGGAAAACATACGGTTGTTCAGGGAGAAAGGGGTCTGGGTGGAGGTCACCACCCTGGTGATACCCGAATGGAACGACAGCCCTGAAGAGCTCGCGGAGATCGCCCGTTTCATAGCCTCCATAGACAAGAACATTCCGTGGCACGTCTCGGCCTTCTATCCAACATTCAAGATGACAGACAAGCCCCCAACACCGCTTTCAACACTGGAGCTGGCCGTGGAGATCGGCCGCGACGCCGGGCTGAACTTCGTCTATCAGGGCAACCTCGTCTCCGAGGGCGGGGAGGACACACGCTGCCCCTCCTGCAAAGAGAAGCTGATAATCAGGAACAGGTATATCATACGGGAGAACAGGATCGCCTCCGGCGCCTGCCCTTCGTGCGGCAACCAGATTCCCGGCGTGTGGTCCTGATCAGCCCCTCTCCCTCCAGGAGCGGTGGCGGCGCGGCCGCCTGCCGAGCCGAAGATCCAGGAACCGCCTTATCATGTCGGTGTATAGGGGGCCGGCAGACTCCCTGATATCCCTTCTTCCGCCGCTGGGGACTATCTGGAACTGCGAGGCCTTGGACCTGCTCTCGCACACCAGCCATTCCAGGGCCGATGGAGGCACCTCCTTGTCCATCTGGCTCTGGAGGAACAGAACAGCGGGTTTGAACCGGCGCATCTTCTCCCTGTTGGCGAAGGGATCCGCGGCACCTTCAGGGCGTCCGTTCAACTCACCTGCCGCTTCCAGGTAGTCCCAAGTATCGACGAACGCGGACTCCAGAACCAGGCATAGGACCTTATCCTGAAAGGCCAAACCGCAGTCCAGTGCCGCGGCAGCGCCTCCGGAGAGGCCCATTGGGACCAGTTTCTCCGGCAGCCCCGCCTTCTCGGCGGCCCTGGCGGCAGCGGAAAAGAACCGCCGCGCAGCCTGGAGCCACTCCTCTGCTCCACGGCACTGGCCCGGCCCGCAGCCCTTCCAGACCGCCATGCCAATGCCGGCGCCCGCCATCTGGGCCACCAGGCCGGCAACCGCCTCCGGCCCCTCCCATTCCCCAGGGAAATAGACCAGCAGGGGATAGTCCCTGCCTGACAGGCAGAGGATGCCGTCGCCGCCTTCGATGGGCTGCCAAGAGATGGAGGCCCGGTCCAGCTCCTGGCCGATGTCTCCTATACAGGTGAAGAGACAGCTCTCTTTCATGGTCACTCCTTCCACCAGTTGCGGCGCTCCATGAACTCCTTGAGCTTGGTCCGCTTGATCCCCTCTGCGAAGCCGGGATGCCCTAAATAGGAGAGAACGTGCCCCTCTATCTCCTCCAGCATCTTCTGGAACACGGCCTCCCGCTCCCGCTCGTCGATGAAGTTTCTCTCCTTCTTCAGCTCGAATGCCACCTCTGGCGCCCCGTTCTTTTCCACGAATTCCTTGAACAGTAGCGAGGCATCCTCTTCCTGGCCCCTGAAATCCGCCTCCTCCACTGCCACTGGAATCCTCGCAAGGAGGGCGATGTACCACCTATCTCCTGCAACTTTCCTGGAACAGTCGTGAAGGGTAAGCCTCAATCCATTGGGCAACGCAATCTCTTTAACGGTCTCCATCTTCAGCTCATTCCCCATATTACAAACCAAGAAGAGGGGGCAATCCCCCCTCTCCCACCGGTTTCCGCCTACGCTCCGGCAAGAATGCCGGAGCACTGCATCAGTGTTTGAAGGCACGCTGTCCAGTGAACATCATGGCAACAGGCGGATCGGCCTCATTGCAGGCCTCTATGGACTCCCAGTCCCTCAGGGAGCCGCCGGGATGAACGATGGCGCTCACCCCCTCCCTGATGCCCACATCGACACCATCCCTGAAGGGAAAGAAGGCGTCTGAGACCATAACCGATCCAGGGAGACCTCCCCGGTCCGCCTTGACCTGGGCGTCGATCTCCTCCTTCTCGGCCTTGGACCTTTCCCCCCGCTCCACGAGTCTCTCGAGCTCCTTGTAGGGGATCTTGTACTTGTCCCAGCAGAGGATGTCGGCATACTTGGTGTATGCCTTGTACACCGCGATCTCGGCCACGCCGACCCTGTCCTGCTCGCCGGTGCCTATGCCTACGGTCACCCCGTTTTTCACGTAGATCACGGAGTTGGAGGTTATCCCCTGCTCTACCGCCCAGCCGAAGATGATGTCCTCATACTCGCGGTCGTCGGGCAGCCGCTTGATCTCGTAGACCTTGCCCTCGTACTCGCAACGGGCAGGGGTGAGGTCCTCTCTGCCCCGAATCCTGTTCACCGGCGACTGCTGTACGATTATCCCGCCGTCTATGAGGGATTTGAAGTCCACGAAGCGCTTGTCCCAGTAAGACTCCAGTTGGTCGATCCTCTGGATCTTGATTATGCGGAGGTTCTTGCGCTGGGAGAGGATCTCCACGCTCCCCTCCTCGTACTCTGGAGCGCAAACCACCTCCAGATACTGGCGGCTCATGGCCTCGGCAGTAGCCTTGTCAACCGGTCTGTTGAGGGAGACACACCCTCCGAATGCAGCCACCCTGTCGGCCCTAAGGGCCTTGGTAAAGGCCTCCTCAAGTGAATCGCCGTAGGCAACGCCGCACGGGTTGTTGTGTTTGACTATGACCGCTGCTGGCTTCTTCATCAGGAACTTCAGCACGTTGAGAGAATTGTCCACGTCGGTGAGGTTGATCTTGCCTGGGTGTTTTCCGGCCTGGATCATGTCCTCCTCGGTGATGGCGCTCACCAGGCCTTTGCCAGGTTCGATGAAGGCGCAGTCACCCAGCACCAGGTTGCCGTTCACCAGCTCGTAGAGCGCGGCCTCTTGATCTGGATTCTCGCCGTACCGCAGCCCCCTCTCCTCACCGCCTATATTCCAGGCCCGCTTTCTATACACCAGGACCTGATCGCCGAAGGAGATCTTCATCTCCATTGGGAAAGAGTCCCCGAGTATGGTGGTATACATCTTCTTAAGGTCTGCCATTTCAGCTCCCCCTCATTCCAACTGTTTCGCAGCCGCTGTTACTTGCCGGCCTTAATGCCTATCCTTTCCTCCAGGGCCTCCATCTGCAAGACCCCAGAGTGGAAGCGTCCATCCTCGAACACATATGTGGGAGTACCACTTATCCCCTTCTCCCTCAAGAAGTTGATGGTCTCTTCCACCTTCTTCTTGCCGGCCTCACACTGGTTCTCAGACTTGTAACCGCTTCTGAAGCCCTCAAGCCCCTTGTCGTCACATATGATGGCGATACACTCTTCCTTGGCCCCTTTGTGAAACGGGAGAGGGAACATCAGATATTTCACCGTGATCTCCCCCTTTTCGATCATTTCGTCCAGTATCTTCTCTGCCTTCTTGCAGTAGGGACACTGGGGATCGGTTATCAGATAGACGCTCTTCTTGCCGGATCCAGCGGTGAAGGCCACCAGTGCGTCCAGCTTCTTCAGGTCATCGGCCGTGAACCTGTTGAGCTCGTCCATGGCCTCCTTTGTGATATTGACCTTGTCCCTGGTCCGGAAGATCTGACCCGCTATTAGATACTCACCCTTGGAGTCGGTATAGGCCATCCTGTTTCTTCCCTTGAATTCGAGATATACATCGCAAAGCCCGGGCACTTCGCTCTCTTTTATGTTTGTTACAGTCACGCCCTGCCTGAACACCTTTGAGACGTGCCCCTGGACCTCGCCTATAGAGGGGCAAGCTGCATGGACCGTGGAACCCATCAGCAGGAGTGCTGCCGCAATGCCCAAAAATCTTCCAATCATAATGTTCTCCTTTCGATTATTATTTCTGACTGTCCCTATCACAAAGCCGGTGAGATTACAAGCAAGCGCCGGCTATTGAGCAGGCCACCAAGAGACCCCCAATCTCCTTACCACGTTGAATGACCCCTGGAGCACGCCCGTATTGGTTATGCCCACGGAGTCCAGGAAGCGCTGCACCTCGTAGGATCGCGTGCCGGAATTGCAGTTGAGCACCAGGAACTTGTCAGCAGGCAGTTCCCTGTATCGACTCCTAACCTGATCGTAGGGTATGTCGATCCAGATTTCCGGGAACTTCTCCTTCAGGGCTGCCGCCTCCTTGGGATGGCGCAGATCCAGCAGGCGCCAATCGGGACGGGATGAGGGATTTTCCATCCATGCGAGGAACTCCTCCATAGAGACCGGCCTCAATCTTCCAGACACCACGTTGTCCGCGACGTTTGCCACGGCGTTGAGGATGTCCACCGCGTTGGAGAACGGAGGCGCATAGGCGAGTTCGAGGTTGCTGAAGTCGCTGACCGTGGCGCGGTTTGCGATCATGCCAGCGGCGGCGTTTATCCTGGCCATGAGCCCGTCGCCCATCTTGGCGAACCCCTGGAGCCCTAACACTCTTCTGGTGGGCCTGTCCACCACCATCTGGAGGAACATGAGCGCCTGTGTGGGGAAGAAATGGGCCCTGTCGGCCTGCACGCAGAAGGCGTCCACCGCGTCGAAGCCCTCCCTGGTAGCCACCTCCAGGCTCGCCCCTGTGGCCCCCACGCATATCTCGAACGCCTTCATGATGAAACTCCCCACCACTCCCTCGAAGGTGCTGGGGATGCCGGCCAGGTTGTCGGCCACAACCCTGCCCTGGCGGTTGGCCACGGACCCCAGAGGGGCGTATGCCTTGTTTCCGGTAACCAGGTTGTAGGTCTCCACGCAGTCTCCTGCGGCGTAGATGTCGGGATCAGAGGTCTGCATCCTCTGGTTCACCACGATTCCGCCCCTGGGTGAGACCAGGAGCCCGGCCTCCTGGGCGAGCTGACTCCGAGGACGCACTCCTGTGGCCATTATCACCATGTCGGCCTCGATCTCCCTCTTGTCCGTAACCACCTTTGAGACCCTGCCATCCTTGCCTTCTATGGCCTTGGCCCCTTCACCGGTATGGATGGTGACTCCGTTCTCCCTCATGTGCTGGGCGACCATGCCCGCTATCGTCTTGTCGAGTATGAAGGGAAGCACCTGGGGCATGAACTCCACCACCGTGGTCTGCACGCCCCAGAGGTCGGTGAAGGCCTCGGCCATCTCCAGGCCGATGGCTCCTCCGCCTATTATCACCACCTTCTCGACCTCTCCCCTTGCCAGCCTCTCCTTGATCGCGATGGCCTTGTGGAGACTGCTTATCGCGAAAACACCGTCTAAATCGACCCCTGGAATGGGCAGGATGAACGGCTGACTTCCGGTGGCCAGCACGAGCTTGTCGTAGGGCATCCTGTACTTCTCGCCCTTCTCCAGATCCTCCACCTCCACCTCTTTGGCCTTCCTGTCGATGGCCAGCGCCCTGGTCCTGGTCTTAACTTCCACGCCCTTGGCATCGCGGAAGAAACGCTCGTCCCGCACCATGTGAAAGCTGGTGGACCGGAGCTCCTTCTCGTCGTTCACGTCCCCGGATACGAAGTACGGGATCCCGCACCCTCCGTAGGAGATGAGACTGTCCTGGTCAACTATGGTGATCTCGGCATCTGGAAGGAGACGCCGCGCCCTGCATGCGGCCTTCGGTCCGGCCGCTACGCCGCCTATGATGAGAATTCTTTGACCCATTTCCGCTTCCTCCTGTAGGACTTGTGCTATACCTGCCGCGCCTGTAAAGGCGGAGAAAAAATACCGATAGAGTGGCAAAATATCACAGCGGACCGAAGTCGCAATCCCAATTCCCCTTGGCGGAACCATTGGACAGATGGAGGAGGGTTTGATAAGTTTCAGGATCGCCCGTAAGGGGCCACATTTCCGGTACAAGGATATCGCATGAATTCCAAAAGCAGAAATGGTGCAATCCCGGCCCAGGCCATGTCCTTTCCGTCGCAGGACGAGCTGGAGCGGGAGATAAGCGAATACCTCTCCAAGAAGTACGGCGGCAGGATCAAGGTGGTGTCCCAGATGGTCTTTCCCAACCAGGCGCACGAGCCGCCCAGGGACGACTCCGGCACCGGCACGGACACCTCTCCTCCCCCCGACTTCCGCCTGCGCCCGGAAGACCTGGAGGCATACCTGGACCGTTTCGTGATAAAACAGAGGGAGGCCAAGGCCATCCTGGCAACCAAGATCTGCACCCACTTCAACCGGATCTCCTATCTCTCCAAGAACAGGCACCAGCAGAAACGGACCGTTGGCAACATCAAGAAC
>WFVQ01000021.1 GCA_015491585.1 Deltaproteobacteria bacterium | reverse complement strand
TCCACGGGCACGGTCCCAACGACGTGCGAGCCGGTGGCCGAGCAGAGCCCTTGCAGGGCGAGGAGTATCCGGGGGGTCTCTGCCGCTGCGGCCCTGGAGGCTGGATTCAAGGGGCCGGTGGTCCAGAGCTCTGGAAGCAGGAAGAGGGTGCCAGGGGACGCGTGGGCTGCAATCACCTCTTCGGCCCTGGAGAGATTGGCCGTTGGATCGGCCTCTCTCACATGGAACTGGCATAGGATGAGCCGCAGCCTATTTCCCATTCGACTCCAGCCTCCACTCCACCGTCTTCCTTATTCCCTCCTCGATGGAGGTGGCAGGTGTCCATCCGAGCCCTTCTCTGGCCTTCTCGATCAGCAGGCAGCTCCGCCTGATGTCTCCCGGCCTTGCAGGGCCTGGCACCGGTTCGGCCAGTGACGGCTCGATCCCCGCCAATTCCCTGAGGTTCTCGAACACCAGATCGAAGAGCTGCCTGGTGGTGGTCTCCCGGGAGGTGGCGATGTTGAATGCCTCACCGCTGCCTCTGTCAAGGGCCGCGACATTGGCCTCCACGACGTCCCCCACGAAGACGTAATCCCTGATCATACCCTGAGGCTCCCCTTCGAAGTGGTAGAGGTGGCAGGGACGCCCCTCCAGGAGCCGGTCCATGAAGATGGAGACCACTCCCGCTTCTCCGTGGGAGACCTGCCTCGGTCCATAGACGTTGGAGTAGCGTAAGGTGGTGTAATCAAGTCCGTGGTGGTGGCGGTAGAACCGGAGGTATGATTCAGACACCGCTTTGGCGATGGCGTATGGTGACATAGGTTCAAGGGGAGCGGACTCGTCTGTGGGATACATTGCTGACTCGCCGTATATTGCCCCCCCTGACGAGATGAATATCACCTTCTTGACCCCGCTCCTGACGGCCCCCTCCAGCAGATTCAGGAGCCCCAGGATGTTCACGTCCGCGTCGAGCCGAGGGTTCTGCACCGAGGCGGGGACCGATATCTGGGCCGCATGATGATTTATGACGTCGGGCCGTTCCAGTTCCAAGAGCGTGGAGAACTCCCTGCTGCGCACGTCCATGAGGTGGAATCGGGCCGCTGAATTGACGTTGGCCGCGCTGCCGGATGAGAGGTCATCCACCACCACGACTTCATGTCCCAACTTCAGGTATCGGTCCACTATGTGGGAGCCGATGAACCCTGCGCCCCCTGTCACCAGTATCTTCATTTCTTTCCTCCACTGCGTCCCTGCAGGTCTTCCTTGAGCTCACCTTCGGCGCCTCTCTGGATTGCCTCCCTTGCAAGCCTGTCGGCCCTCTCGTTTTCCCGGTGCCCGGCGTGACCCCTGAGCCAGCGCCACTCCACGTCGTGCAGGGAGGCGAGCCGGTCCAGCTCCATCCAGAGGTCCTGATTCTTGACCGGTTTCCGTCCCGCGGTCCTCCAGCCGTTTTTCCTCCAGTTGGCCAGCCACTGGGTTATCCCGTTCTTGAGGTACTGGGAGTCGGTGTACAGCACTACCTTGCAGGGATATCTCAGGGCCTCCAGGGCCCGTATGGCAGCCAGCAGCTCCATCCGGTTGTTGGTGGTGAGGCTGGACCAGCCCTGGAGCTCCTTCTCGGCGTCTCCGTGTCGCAGAACCGCCCCCCAGCCCCCTGGCCCTGGGTTTCCGCTGCAGGCTCCATCGGTGTAGATCTCGACCAGCTTCCTCTCTTCGCCCATTTGCAAGGCCCCGTCATTTACCTTTGGTTCCACTGTAGAGCGTCACTATGCCCATTGAAAGGGGCTGAAACCCCACCTCCTGGAACCCGGCCGCCTCCATCATACCGGCCAGAAGCGGAGGGTCGTAGAAGCCTTGGATGGAGGTGGCGAGATACTGGTACGCCTCCCGGTCCCCCGAGATCCACCCCCCGATCACAGGAAGAACTTTGTGGAGATAGAAGGAGTAGAGCGCCCCGAAGATGGGTGTCCTGGGCCTGGAGAACTCCAGGATGAGCAGCCTGCCGCCTGGGACCAGGACCCTGTGCATCTCCTGAAGGCCCTTCTCCTGGTCCCCGAGGTTTCTAATGCCGAATGCGATGGTGATGCCCGAGAACGTGCGGTCTGGAAAAGGTAGAAGCTCCCCGTCACCGCATACCGGGACTATGGAATCCAGCCACCTGGAGCCGGAGAGCCGTTGGACTCCTTGTTGGAGCATCTCGAGGCAGAAGTCCACTGCAACCACCTGCCTGCCATCGTTCCTACGCCTGACGATGGTCTCGGCCAGTGGAAGCGTGCCTGCACAGAGATCCAAGAGAGGGCCTGAAGGGAGCGCCCCCAGGCTGTCGGCGGTCTTGTTGCGCCAGTAGTGGTCTATGTACATGCTGAGGAAGGCGTTGAGGAAGTCGTACCGTTTGGTGACGGCAGCGAACTTCTTCCGCACGAACCTCTTTTTCTCCTCGCGTCTGAGTTCCATTTGGCCTCTCATCTCGGGATTTCGGCGAATTGCAGGACCGGGGCTCCCTTCAGGAGGCCCAGATCCTCAAGCAGCATGAAGTAACGGTTGAGACCTTCCAACTCCTCCTTGCCCAGGGTCAACCTGATCCCCTGGAGATAGGCAAGACACTGGTCCGGCCTCATGGGTATCCTGGGCGCCACGGCGCGGGCTATATCGCCCAGGGCGGCGCTTCCTGCATCCAGGCATTTCACTATGTGGGCATACAGCTTCTCTATCGAGACGCGCTCCCGCTCCCATGCCTCCCTCCTCACCGCCCATACCGCAAATACAAAAGGAAGGCCGGTGTGCTCCATCCATATCGCCGCAAGGTCTTCTTTATCCACGCCTTCCAGTGAGGAGAGCCTGAGGGCCTCGTCTCCTATGGCCAGGTATCCGGTGCCGCCCCCTGCTTCGAACTCCTCGAAGCCGCCGGTGTAGAAGGGGATGGAGAGATTGAGAAAGTCCTCCACTATGATCCTCAGGAGGTTGACCGAGGTGGCGGAGTGGGAGGTGGTGACTATGCGCTCAAGCTCGTGGAGCGGCTCCCTGTGGATGAACAGGACGCTCTTCACCGGCCCAGCCGCACTTATTCCCAGCCCTGGAAAGAGGAGATAGTCCTGCCATGATTGCCCGTAGGCGAAGGAGGAGATCAGGCCGACCTCTATGGCCCCCTCCCTCAATAGGCGGTTCAAGGTGGTCGGGGTGGACTCCAGGACGTTCCACCCCTCAGGACCGCCCAGCCGTCTCCACGGGATCATGATCTGCGATGTGTTGATGTAATTGACCACCCCCACGGTGTTGCCGGTCATCATGGCAGCGGCTCCACCTCCACCTCTCCCGCGGCCGGCGCATGCACCAGCCAGTCGTATAGCTCCCGCCCTTCCTGTGGAGAGCCCTTCACCAGCGCCATCTTCGTCAGCTTCCCGCGCTCCAGGGAACCGAGTATTCCCTCCATTCCCAGGGCCTCTGCGCCGGATATGGTGGCGGCGGCCATCATCCTGGCCGGGTCCACGGCCGGGGCCATGGACGAGAGCGCCTTCATCTCGTGCCACATGGAGAGGCGGTCGTTGCTGGCCAGGCTGTCGGTCCCGATGCAGATTTTGATCTCACTGGAGAAGAGTTGCGCCACCGCAGGCTCACCGACGCCTATGAAGGTGTTGCTCCTGGGGCAGAGGCAGGCCCACGCCCCCTGGCTCCTGATGATCTCCATGTCGCGCCTGTCCAGATGCACGCAGTGGACGAGAATGGTGTGGGGGTCCAGGACACCCAGGGCGTCCAGGTGCGTAACTGGAGTAGGGCCCAGGGAGCTCCAGTCCAGGGGCCAGTGCCCCCGCTCCCGGAGCAGTTCCGCTATAGGGCCTGAACCCCTGGCAAAGAACTCTATCTCCTCAGGAGATTCGGCCGCATGGATGGAGAAGGGGAGGGCGCGTTCCCTGGTCCAGCCCTTGATGTCCCTGATGGTCCCGGGGGCCACCGTGAAACCGGCGTGTGCCGAGAAGGAGCGCCTGATCTCCTGTCCAGGACCCTGCCTGGAGTCCTCATGGGCCAGCATGGCGGATATGTTCTGCCTCTCCCGCTCCAGGGGGGAGATGATCTCGAGGACCGAGAAGCCGAGCACAGGGGGCATGGGCGTGTCGTTCTTCCGGAACGAGGCGAGAATGCCGGACAGGAACCAGGAGTTGCCCACGTCGTGAAGCGCGGCGATACCTGTCTCGTACATCTCTTCCAGGGCCTCTATAGCACTGTTCATGGCGTCTGACGGCCGTACCGCCTCCCTGGCCCTCATCAGGTTTCTGACCCAGGTGGTGAAGCTGCCGGTGGGCTCCATGCGCCACTTCAGCGCCGACAGCTCCAGGTGGGAGTGGGCGTTGACCAGGCCGGGCACGATGGTGCATCCCTCCAGCTCCACCTGCCGGCCGGAATAGCGCGAGGCTATCTCGTGGGCCGGCCCCACCTCCACGATGGCATCTTCGTAGGTGCATACCGCTCCGTCCTCTATGGGCGGCGAGGAGACCGGCACCACCCATCGCGCCCTGTATATGGTTATATGGGACCCCTGCTCCATGGATCAGTCCACCAGGGTGTAGTCCATGAGGCGCTGGCGGGGCTGGAAGCCTGCGCCGGAGATGAGGCGGCAGATCTCCTCCTTCGAGAGGCGGTGGTGTACGCCCGTGGCCGCCACCACGTTCTCCTCGATCATGGTGCTGCCGAAGTCGTTGGCGCCGTAAAAGAGCGAAATTTGAGCGATCTTCGGCCCCTGTGTCACCCATGAGGCCTGGACGTTGGGGAAGTTGTCCAGATAGATGCGGGATACAGATAGCATGCGGAGATATTCCACCCCAGTCGCCGGCCTGACGTCTATGGCTGTGTTCCTCGGCTGAAAAGGCCAGGGTATGAAGGCGGTGAACCCCCCTGTCTTGTCTTGCAGGGAGCGGAGGCGGTCGAGATGGAGGATGCGCTCCTCCATAGTCTCGAGGTGGCCGAACATCATGGTGGCCGTGGTTTTGATGCCCAGCCGGTGGGCCTTCTCCATCACCTCCAGCCACTCCTGCGCCGTAGCCTTTCTCGGGGCTATCTGGCTCCTCACCCTGTCCACCAGTATCTCGGCGCCTCCTCCTGGGATGGAGTCGAGGCCGGCCTCCTTGAGCCGCATGAGCACCGTCTCCACATCCAGGCCGCTGACGGCCGCGAAGTGGACTATCTCTGGCGGCGAGAAGGCGTGGCAGTATATGCCGTGGCGCTCTTTTATGTATCTGAGCATCTCCTCGTAGAACTCCAGGGGCAGATCGGGATGGAGGCCGCCTTGGAGCAGGATCTGCGTCCCACCTAGGGCCAGGGTCTCCTCGATCTTCCTGGATAGCTCCTCCTTGGTGAGGACGTACCCGCCCTTGTCCGGCGCCGAATAGAAGGCGCAGAACTTGCAACCCGATATGCATACGTCGGTGTAATTGATATTCCGGTCCACCACGAAGGTGACGACAGGGTCGGGATGGAGGCGCCACCGCACCTCTGAGGCGAGCTGGCCTAACAGGTTGAGGTCGGCTTCTTTCAGAAGCCAAAGGGCCTCGTCCGCGTCTATCCGCTCTCCTGAGCGCATCTTGGCGATGATCTCCTGCTGCATCACTCCACCACGTTGTAGAGGGTGTCGCGCTGGACCGGGACACGGCCAGCGGCCCTTATGAGATGCTCTATCTCGTTCCGTGCCATGGCCTGGCCGCTTTCGCCGCCGGCCATGTTGGTGATCTTCTCTTCGAGGACGGTCCCGTCCAGGTCGTCCGCTCCGTACCAGAGCGCAACCTGGGCGATCTTCTGGCCCAGCATCACCCAGTAGGCCTTGATGTGGGGAAAGTTGTCGAGCATCAGGCGCGAGACCGCTATGTTCTTCAAGTCGTCCACTCCGGCTGTTGGAGCCACGCTCTCCAACTCCGTATTCTTGGGATGGAATGCCAGGGGAATGAAGCACATGAATCCACCGGTCTCGTCCTGGGCCTCGCGCAGCGCCACGAGGTGTTCCACCCTCTCCTCCACGGTCTCGATGTGGCCGTACAGCATGGTGGCGTTGCTCTTCAGCCCCATCCTGTGGGCGGTCTTGGCGACCTCGAGCCACTTATCTCCAGGCAGCTTGTCTGGACAGAGGCGCTCCCTGATCCTCTGGCTGAAGACTTCCGCGCCTCCGCCTGGAATAGAGCCCAGCCCTGCATCCATCAGGTCGGATAGGGCCTCTTCCACGCTCTTGCCGCCGGTCTCGGCTATGTGGGCGATCTCAACACAGGTGAAGGCCTGGATATGGATGCCGGGGCGTGCCTCCTTCACCGCGCGGAGCATGTCCAGGTAGTAGGAGTAGGGGAGGTCGGGATGTATGCTCCCGACGATGTGTACCTCTGTTATGGGTTCGTCCAGCCTCTCCCTGATCTTCTCGGCCACCTGCTCCACGTCCAGCAGGAAGCCGTCGGGATCTCCCTCCTCTTTGCCGAAGGCGCAGAACTTGCACAGATTCACGCAGACGTTGGAGTAGTTGATGTGCTGGTTGTAGATGTAGTAGGTGGCGTCGCCGTTCAGCCGCTCCCTGACCATATTGGCCAGGAAGCCCAGCAGGGGAAGGGCGTCCGAGCGGTAGAGGGCAACCCCGTCGTCGAAGGAAAGCCGCTCCCCGGCTGCTACCTTTTCATATATCTGGAACAGGCCGGCCCTCTTCAGCGCCTCTATCATGGCCTAAGTATTCTCCCTTTTCCTGAATTTGATGGTGGTGGACACGGACAAGGATGCGGGCACGGGCACTGGTCAGGCGCCGTTTCCCTCCCCCTGTGCAACCGGCTGTGGCTCAGGCGTCCGGACCTCCCGGATCACTACCTCGAAGTGGAGGACATGGCCGGCCAGGGGATGGTTGAAATCCAGGAGGATGGCGCCCTGCCAGACCGCCCTGATGATGGCCGGTCGCCTGAGGCCGAACTCGTCAGGCGCCTTGACGACCTTCCCCACCTCGACCTGGTCGGTGATGCGTTCTGATGCCACTAACCTCACCTTCTTGGGATCGTAGAGCCCATAGGTGTATTCCGGAGGCACAGCGATGAGGCGTGATTCGCCTGGCGCCATGCCCACGATTCCCTCCTCGACGGGTTTGGGAAAGTCTCCCTGGCCGCACACGAACACCGCAGGGCCGCCGGACTTCTCAGACGAGTCCACTACCTTGCCGGTCTTGAGCCTAACCTCGTAGTCGATGGCAACGAGTTTTCCCTTTTCTACCCGGATGATCTCTACTTCCATTGGGTCTGTGACCTCGCCTCGCTCGGCCTTCAGTTGGAGCGCCCCCTCTTTTTGACTACAGGGAGCTTCACAAACTCGACTCCCTCCTCCTTCAAGACCTTTTCTTCCTCTTCGGTGGCAATCCCGCGGATGTTTTCGGGCTCCCTGACGCCGTAGTGCATCTTCAGCGCCTCCTTTGCGAAATCCGTCCCGACATCCACGGTGTTCTCCTCTATGTACTCGTAGGCCCGTTCCAGGAGCCGGACCAGGGCCTCGTGGGCCGACTCCCCTTCACTGCCCTGCCTGCCCGATAGCTTTATGGCAACAGGCGAGAGCGCCTTCTTGACATCACTGCTGCCGCAAACGGGACATTGGATGAGGCCCGCCTCGAGCTGCTCCTCGTAGGCGGAACTGTCCTTGAACCATGCCTCGAAGGTGTGGTTTTCCGGGCACCGAAGATCGAATACAATCATAGCGGCTTATGGATACCATTTTGCGATTGCGTTTGCAATTCCGTTATTGTATTTTGGCTTGAAAAGATAGGATGCTAATGATGAAGTTTATTCGATTTTCCGGTCTCTTTCTTTTTTCCGGCTTGTTGATTTTGTCCGTCATCGTGCAGGCTGCCTATGCGGGCGAGGCAGAGGGAAATGGTGTGGTCAAGAGGCTGATTGCCCTGGTCGATGTCCGTTACAAGGGGCTCAAGGCCTTCGAGGCGACCTTCCTGCAGCGGACGGTCCAGCCTGGAGGCAGCGTGGTGGAGGCAAGGGGCAGGGTCTATCTCCAGCCGCCTTCCAAGATGCGGTGGGAGTATGCCTCGCCGGAAAGGCAGTTCATAATCACCAGTGGAGACGAGATCTACGTCTATGAGCCCGACGAGGCACAGGTGATGGTCATGGGCAAGGGCGGGTTTCTATCCAAGGCCATATCCCAGGCGTTTTTTTGGGGGAAGCATGGGCTCGAAGGCTCCTTCGAGGTAAGGGCCGTGTGTCACGGCCGGGGAGAGGAGTGTGCAGCCAGCAGCTTTGCCGCGGCCTCGGATCCGGAGAGGAGCCTGCTTCTCATACCCAGAAAGGAGTTGAGGGGGCAGGGGGTGGAGGCCAT
>WFVQ01000020.1 GCA_015491585.1 Deltaproteobacteria bacterium | reverse complement strand
GCCGTATGTCGTTCCATTCCCGTTCCGGCTCCGTGCCCTGTTACGATACCCTGGCCCTGGCGATGCTGGCCGTGGATGCCCTTGGGGCCGGCGGCCTCCCTTTTCAGCGCAGCTATTTCTTCGACTTCTCCAAGCGGGTCATCTCCAACTGGCGCCTGCTCTCGGAGATGGGATACTATTTCGACGATGGCCTGGAGTTCCCCAACATGGACTTCTCCTCGATCTATCCCAGCGGGACTCCCTGCTCCTTCCTGGAGACTGAGACCGAGCCCACCTTCTTCGAGCTCCCGGCCATGACCCCTGACTTCGACAGGATTCTGCGCGATGTCTCCAGCCAGGACTGGACCTCCTCCCGCAAGAGGGCCATCAGGTCCTTCTTCGCCACTCCTCCGGCCTGCCCCTACGGCGACAACGAGCAGGAGATGGAGAACCGGCTGGGGTATTTAGGGGTCATACTTTCGGTGCTGAAGCACCTCAAGGAGGAGGTCAACCGGGGAGAGGGATTCAACGGCCTGCGCCTGTTCAGGGTAGGGTCGCTCAGGACCACCGATCCGGTGGAGATAGCGCCGGTGGTCACGCTACAGAAGGTGATGGACAACTACGTCTCCAAGGAGGAGGTGAAACGGCCCCTCTGCATCGGGGTGTTCGGTCCGCCTGGGTCGGGCAAGTCCTTTGCGGTGAAGGAGGTGGCCAGGACCATCTCCAGGAGGCTGGAGCACAACCCCTTCGAGTTCTTCGAGTTCAACCTCACCCAGTTCTCAGGCCCTGAGGAGATAAACGCCGCCATCGACCTGGTGCGGGCCTCGGTGGCCAAGGGGCGGGTGCCGATAGCGTTTTGGGACGAGTTCGACTGCCGCTACGGAGGCAACGAGTTCGGATATCTCCGCTACTTCCTGCCCTCTATGCAGGATGGCGTTACCTTCGTCCACGGCATTCCCCGCTACATAGGGCGGTCTGTATTTGTCTTCGCCGGAGGGGTCAAGGAGTCGTGGGAGGCTATGGAGGCCCTGCTCTCCCCCGACGATCCAGAGGCGTTGCAATTGATAAAGACCCTGAAGGTCCCCGATTTCATGAGCAGGCTCAGGGTGGTTCTGGACATCGAGGGAATAGACATCGACGACCGGCTGCTCAGGGACTCCGCTTCCACCGAGGAGCTCGAGGAACTGCGCAGGATACTGCTCAAGAGGGCGTTCATCATCGCCCACCAGATGAACAGCCACTGGCGCAAGGCCGCGCGCAAGACCTCTGGCCTGCTCCTCAGGCTGCTCATCGCCAGGTACAAGTTCGGGGCCCGCTCCATCGAGGCGGTGATAGAGGCGAGCCACGCGGCCAACCGTCTGGTCTATGGTCTGCCCGAATTGATTACTCCGCCCGCTGCAAGGATCCATGCGGAGTGGCGGATCGACCTGGAGAGGCGGCTGGACAAGGTGAGGCGTGAATACGGCCTGCGAGGCGTATGGTAAAGGAGGACAATAACGGTGAAGAGTCTGTTCTTTCCAAGAGAGTCTATGGATTTTCAACCCCATCCCAGGTTCCAGGGGGTGGCGCTTGCCAAGCTCGTGACCAAGGAGCTGGGAGAGGAGATAGGGGTCTCCCTGCTGGCCATCGAGCCTGGGGTGGAGATACCAGTCCATGTCCACGAGGGAGAGGTGGATTCCATCTACGTGGCCTCCGGCTCAGGCGAGGCCTATGTCAACGGCGAATGGCGGTCTGTCTCAGCAGGCGACTATATCTTCGTGCCCAAGGGTGTGGAACACGGCGTCAGGAACAGCGGAGAAGGGGTACTGGAGCTGTTTGTGGTCCATGCCCCGCCCCTTATGTGATGGTCATGGGATTCGAGGAGAGGGCCAGGGAGATCTGGAAGATAATCGCCAGGCTCAGGGCTCCGGACGGCTGCCCGTGGGATCGGGAGCAGACCCCCTTGTCCGTCAAGAAGTATCTGGTGGAGGAGGTGTACGAGCTCATCGACGCCATCGAGGAGCAAGACGCAGCCGAGATCACGTCCGAGATGGGCGACGTCTTCTTCATGCTCCTGTTCGTGGCCTACATGCTGGAGGAGGAGGGCTTTTCTCTGGAGGCGGCCCTGGAACACTCGGCCAGGAAGATGGTCAGGCGCCATCCCCATATCTTCGGTGACGTGGAGGTGAGCTCCACCGGCGAGGTGGTCTCCAACTGGCAGGCCATCAAGGCCGGCGAGGCCAGGGAGAAGGGCGAGGAGCCCAGCGCATTGGGCAATATTCCCAGGGGCCTTCCCGCACTCCAGCGTGCCTACCGTCTCGGGGAGAGGGCGTCCCGGGTCGGTTTCGACTGGAAGGACGCAGAGGATGTGTGGGAGAAGGTGGCCGAGGAGGAGCAGGAGCTAAAAGAGGCCATGAAACAGGGGGACCTTGGGGCTGTAGAGGCCGAACTCGGGGACCTCCTCTTCTCTTGCGCGAACCTGGCGAGGCTCTGCGGCATCAATCCTGAAGATGCCCTGCGCAAGGCCACCGTGCGGTTCGAGGAGAGGTTCCGCGCCTTGGAACAGGAGGCCAGGGCAGCGGGCAGAGAGCTGCCGGAGCTGGAGCTGGCCGAGATGGACGAGATATGGGAACGGGTGAAGGGTTCGACGTAGTAGTGGTGGGTGCAGGCCATGCCGGCTGCGAGGCCGCTCTGGCCGCTGCCCGTCTGGGAGCCAGAACCTGCCTCCTCACCATAAATCTCGACACCATTGCGGCCATGAGCTGCAATCCCGCCATCGGCGGCCTCGCCAAGGGGCATCTGGTCCGCGAGATCGACGCCCTGGGCGGCGAGATGGGGAGGATAATAGACCGCACCGCCATCCAGTTCCGCCGCTTGAACACCTCCAAGGGGCCGGCGGTGAGGGCCACCAGGGCACAGGCCGACCGCCTCCGCTACCGTCTGGCCATGAAGGAGGTCCTCGAGTCCCAGGAGAGCCTGACCATATACCAGGGCATGGCCGGACGGCTGCTGGTGGAGGAGGGCCGCGTCATCGGCGTGGAGACCACCATAGGGGAGCGGATAGGGGCGAAGGCGGTGGTGGTCACCACCGGGACCTTTTTGAGGGGCCTGATCCACATTGGAATGGAGCGTTTCCCAGCCGGCAGGTTGGGGGACCCTCCCTCGAACAGATTGTCCGCTTCCATTGCCGCCCTGGGCTTCGAGATGGGGCGCCTGAAGACGGGCACTCCACCGCGCCTCCACGGCGCCTCCATAGATTTCGCCAACCTCGAGGTCCAAGAGCCCGATCCCTTAGCGCCTGGTTTCTCCTCCTCGTCCCAGGGCCCCAGGCTTCCCCAGGTCCCGTGCTATATCACCTATACCAACGAGCGCACCCACAAGATCATAGCCGAGGCCCGCCACAGGTCGCCGCTGTTCACGGGCGTCATCGAGGGAGTGGGGGCGAGATACTGTCCCTCCATCGAGGACAAGGTGTTCAGGTTCCGCGACAGGGAGAGGCACCAGATCTTCCTGGAGCCCGAGGGGCTCGATACAGTGGAGATCTATCCCAACGGCATCTCCACCAGCCTTCCCATAGACGTCCAATATGCGCTGGTACGGTCCATCAGGGGGCTGGAGAAGGCGGAGATCATGCGGCCGGGTTATGCCATAGAGTACGACTACTGCGATCCCGTGCAGCTCAGGCCCACCCTGGAGACCCACCTGGTGAGGGGGCTCTATCTGGCCGGCCAGATAAACGGGACCTCTGGCTACGAGGAGGCGGCTGCCCAGGGCCTCGTCGCGGGAATAAACGCCGCGCGGCAGGTCCAGGAGAAGGGGCCGGTGGTGATCGACAGGTCGCAGGGGTACATCGGCGTCCTGATCGACGACCTGGTGACCAAGGGGACCAAGGAGCCCTACCGCATGTTCACCTCCAGGGCCGAGTACCGGTTAATCCTTAGGGAGGACAACGCCGATCTGCGCCTGACCCCCCTGGGGCGGGAGATCGGCCTTGTGGACGACCGCGCCTGGTCCAGGTTCGAGGAGCGGAAACGGCTCCTGGAGCATGGTGCCCGGCTGCTTGAAGAGCTCTCCATCGAGCCATCCGAGGAGGTGAACCGCTGGCTAAGGGAGGCCGGGTCGTCGCCCATCTCCCAGCGGATCGCCGCTGGCGACCTCCTGAAGAGGCCGGAGATCACCCTGGAGATGTTGGCCCAGAGGCTGCCCGCCCTCGCCGAGCTCGGCCCGAAGGTGATGGCCCAGCTGGAGACCGAGGTGAAGTACGCCGGTTACGTGAGGCGTCAGCGGGAGGAGGTGGAGAAGTTCCGCCGTATGGAGGCCGTCGCCCTTCCCTATGACCTGGATTATGGAGATATCCCCGGCCTCTCCAACGAGCTGCGCGAGAAGCTGTTGCGCCAGCGTCCCGCGTCGCTGGGAATGGCGTCACGGATATCCGGCATGACCCCTGCCGCCTTGACGGCGCTCCAAATCCACCTGAGACGTCTTGGGCTGATCTAAGGGAGGCGTGTGGCCGGTCCTGTTCAGGCGTAGTGGCGCCTCATGAACGCCTCCAGCCGGTCGTAGGCCTCGTTGAGGACCTCTTCCGACGGCAGGAAGACCACCCTGAAATGGGGTGTGGTGGGCATGGAGCCGAAGCCGCTTCCGTGGACCACGACCACGCCTGTCTCCCTTATGAGCTCCTTCACGAACTCCACGTCTTCCACGTCCCGTTCGATCCTTGGGAATGCGTAGAAGGCGCCGTAGGGCACCTGGCAGGAGATCCCGGGGATGGCGTTGAGCCTCTCCACGGTCAGGTCGCGCCTGGCGCGCAACCGCCTTATGGCCTCCTCGATGTGGTCCTGGTCGCCGTTCAGGGCCTTGGGTATGGAGAACTGCTTGGGATGGCAGGCGCAGAGCCTGGCCCTGGCCAGCTTCTTCATGGCCTCGGTATAGTCCTTGACCAGTTCGGGTACGCCGCTGATTATGGCCCATCCGATCCTGAATCCTGGCGCGAGGTAGCATTTGGAGAGGCCGTTGAAGGTCACCACAGGCACGTCCGGGTCGATTGAGGCCACGCTGATATGCTCCTGGCCATTGAGTATGAGCTTGTCGTAGATCTCGTCGCTGAGTATCACCAGGTTGTAGCGCTTGGCCAGCTCCACGATGGCCTCAAGTTTTTCCCTGCTGTAAACCGCGCCGGTGGGGTTGTTGGGGTTTATGACCACTATTGCCCTGGTCCTGTCGTCGATCTGGCTCTCCATGTGCTCCACCGAAGGCTCCCAGTTGTCCTCCTCGTCCAGGAGGTAGGGACGGGCCTCGCCCAGTAGCCTGGCGAGAAGGGCGTTGTAGAGTGGATAGCCCGGTGAGGGCACGAGGACGTTCTCGCCGTTGTTGACTAGGGCGGAGAGGGCGAAGTCTATGGCCTCGCTTGCGCCGGTGGTGATGAGTATCTCGTAGGGGGCGATTCCCTTGCCTTTAGCGTACCGCCTTATGGACTCGATGGCCTCCGGCACCCCCTCGGAGGCGGAGTAGCCGGTGTATGAGTTGAGCATGGCCTCATAGGCCGCATCTATCAGGTGCCTCGGGGTCCTGAAGCCGAACAGCACGGGATCGCCGATGTTGAGGTATATGAGGTCTCCTCCGGCGGCCTGCCGCTTCTCGGCCTCGCACACGATGTCCCGTATGGCGTATTCGATCCTCTCTGTCCGTTTTGATGGTTCTACTCTCTTCAACTCTGACATCTTTTAGCACTACCTTGCGTTCGAAGTACCTACGATATAATTCCCTTTTGCCCTGGACGCAACAAGCGATTCCACACCGTTAATCCTCTTATCGGAGGTAGCGGGCCATGCGATCAGGGGGTGGAATCTCCGATGGTAAGGAAATCGATGGAGCGGTGGTCTTTTTCCAGATAGAAGTTGAGCCAGGAGGCGGTGTCGTATAGGCGCCAGTCCCTGGGGGGGAGCAGGAGGGACATGAACTCCTTCCTCTCAGACAGCGGCAGGCGCGAATAGACCCGGACGTAGAAGCACCGCCTCCTGCCGGGCCAGACCTCGCACCAGCCGTCGCGGCTCCCTCCGCAAGGCCCGTTGAGCAGGAACTTGGCGCACTGGGACTGGGGGCAGAGGAATGCGAAATGGCCCAGGGTGCAGTCGCCGCAGTGGCGGCAGCCGTAAAGCTGGCCCTTTGCCCAGTATTCCAGGCAGGTGATGGCCCGTTCCCACCTGCCGCCGTCCAGCCCCTGGGCCATGCGGGAGAGGAGTGGATGGAGCCCCCTCCCCGGCTCGAAGGCCAGCCAGTGGACGAGTCTGCTCAGGGAGAGGTGGATGATACTGCCTATGCCGTGGACAGCGGTGGCGGACAGGGGCGTCCTCTCCGGGGCGTTGAGCCCATCCTCTCCCTCCGAGAAGAGCCACCACCGCCACTCCTCCGGGAAGGAGAACTCCGGGACCAGGGAGCGCCACCTCGGCGCCAGCTCCCTGGCCAGTCTTATCACCCTGGCCACCTCGGGATATTCCAGCCCTGGTCCGCTGATGTGGGCGCCGTGGTAGCCCAGGCCCATGAGCACGGCTACGAGCTTCGCCCCGTACTCCAAGCTGAACCGCCTTCCCTGTTCCGCTCCCTTGGCATAGCTCGCCTCGAACCGTTCCAGCAGCCGTGTGGGCATGACGCATCCAGGCACCACACCGCGGTGGAGTATGCGGGCGAGTTTCACGTCCGGGATGAGAACCGTGCCCAAGAGCGGGAGGTCGAGCCCCTCCTGTTCCATGAACAGCCGCAGCTCGTGGAACTTCCTGGCATCGTAGCCCATCTGGGATATTACGAACCGCGCGCCGGCCGCGATCTTCTTCTTCAGCTTCGAATATTGCTGTACCAGTTCGGCCTCCACCGCCTTGAACGGCGATACCACGCAGCCTGGATAGAAGGCGAAGGGGTGTTCCCTGGACTCCCCTTTGTTCATCCTGGAGACGAAGTCCAGCACATGGATGGAGTCGAGGTCGAAGACGGGCTTGGCATTGCCGAAGTAGCCGCGCCTGGGATAGTCTCCGGTGAGTACCAGGAGGTTGTGGAGCCCGGCCCTGTCCAGCTCCAGCAGTTGACTCTCGATGGTGTTGCGGTTCCTGTCCTTGCACGAGAAGTGGATCACCGCCTCCAAGCCCAGCCGCCTGATCTCCTGCCCCAGCGCCGAAGGGAACAGGGCGGGATGCCCTCCGGCGTTGTCGGTGATGGAGACGGCGCTCACCAGGCTGTCTTCCGCGGCCTGGCGGGCGAATTCGAGTATGTGCTCTATGGCCCTGCCACGGGAGGCCCTGGCGGGCACCAGCTCGAAGGTGAAGATGAACTCTCCCCTGCTCTTGGCCCCCTCAAGCAGCCTCTTGAATCCGTTCGTGCCCAAAGCGCGCCCTCCGAAATCCAGACATGTGCCAAACAGACCCAGACAGGTTACCACGCCCTCGGGCGGCTTAACAAGGGCGGCTTGACACACCTCTTTGCGCGGGTATAAATGAAATATATTTCAAAACGGAGGCGGTATGGCTAGGCCCAGGAAGTGTAGGATGGTGAGATGCGATCCAGGAGCTCTCTTCTACAAGCCCCGCGGGATACCTCTGAGGCGGCTGGAGGTGGCGGAGCTCGCGGTGGAGGGGCTGGAGGCCATGCGCCTCGCCGATGCCGAGGGGCTTAGCCACGCAGAGGCCGCGAAGCGGATGGGGGTCTCGCCTGCCACCTTTTGCCGTGTCCTGGCCCAGGCCAGGAAGACAGTGGCCACGGCCCTGGCCGGCGGTATGGCCATAAGCGTGGGGGGCGGAGCGTATGCAGTGGTAGGAGAAGAGATTGAAGGAGGTCCAGATGCATAAGATGCTTATAGCGGTTCCATCAGAGGGAAATGGAGGCATGGATGCAGTGGTGCATGGCCATTTTGGCCATTGCGATTGCTATACCATCGTGGAGGTGGAGGAGGGACGCATAGTCGGCAGCCGCGTGGTGGAGAATGGTCCCCACGGTCAAGGTGGATGCATGGTCCCGGTCCAGAGGTTGGCCCAGGAGGGCGTTAATGTGCTCTTGGCCAGGGGCATGGGAATGAGGCCGTTCCAGGGATTTGTCCAGAGCGGCGTGACGGTGTACCGTGATACCGGCAGCAGGACCGTTGCCGAGAGTGTGACGGCCTTTCTGGAAGGCAGGCTGTCAAAGTTCGGAAGCGATGCCCTTTGTGGAGGAGGCGGCCACTGCCGGGGCCATTGACAGGCCCTTCGGCCCCCGCCTCCCAGGAGTGGATGGAGGTTTTGATTGGCTTGGGCCCAGGAGGAGAATCCCTTTTTCAACATGCGGGTGCTGGCCATGCTCCCTTTGGGGTTTGCCTCCGGCCTGCCCTTGGCCTTGAGCGGCGGAACGCTTCAGGCATGGCTCACTGTGGCCGGTGTGGATATACGCGCCATCGGCGCGTTCTCCCTGGTGGGCCTGCCGTACAGCACTAAATTCCTCTGGGCCCCGCTGCTTGACAGGTTCTCGCCTCCAATATTGGGAAGGCGGCGGGGCTGGATACTCCTCTTCCAGTTGGGGCTGTGCGGGGT
>WFVQ01000019.1 GCA_015491585.1 Deltaproteobacteria bacterium | reverse complement strand
CCCGATAGCAACCCCAACCCCGCTTTTTCCCATGTCCCCAAGGACCCAAAATTGACAACCAAAATTCACAGGAGTAGATTTCGCACATGCTGATAGAGCAAATGACCATGCCCGCCTTCAAGGAGGCGGTGCAGGCGGCAAAGGGTGTCATACTGCCCGTGGGCTCTACCGAGGAACATGGACCTCACCTGCCCCTGGGAACCGACACCATCCATGCGTACGAGCTGGCAAAGGCCGTTTCAGAGAGATATCCGGTCCTGGTGGCCCCTCCCATTTGGTACGGGTTGTGCCGCAGCACCAGCCAGCATCCAGGCACCGTCACCATCTCGGCCGAGTCCCTGAAGTCTCTCATACAGGATGTCATCGCCTCCCTCTATTCCCACGGCCTGAGACACTTCTTGATCCTTTCCGGCCATGCGGGCACCACCCACATGGCTGCAATAGTGGACGCATGCGAACAGATGCTGGAACGGCTGGAAGGAGCTGGATTCGCCGTTCTCTCAGTATTGGACCTGGTATCCCGTCCAGGGCCCAATGTGGAGACCGCGCGGGACTCCCATGCCGGGGAGATGGAGACCTCCCTCATGCAGCTGTTAAGGCCTGCGTGGGTGGACGGCACAGCAGAGGAGGAGTATCCCTCTTTCCCAAGGCACATCATAGTCAGGGACAAATTGCGGTACTGGCCGGGAGGTGTCTGGGGAGATCCTGCCAAGGCCTCCCCTGCCAAAGGAAAGCGAATCCTTGAGGAAGAGACCGAAAACCTCATATCGGTCATGGAACGCTTGGTAAAAGCTGCAGAGTAAAAGGAGCAAACTATGACCATGCAAAAAATGCTGAACGCCATCAAGCACTTGGCGCTGGCCCTGGCCTTCGTAACCACCTTGACGGCCTGCAATTCCACCGCCAGTTCGCAGCAGGCCCCTGACTTCACCCTCCTGAACCTCAATGGTGACGAGGTAAGGCTCTCGGATTACAGAGGAAAGGTGGTGTTGCTCAACTTCTTCGCCACATACTGCCCTCCGTGCAGAATGGAGATGTCGGACTTCGTCAGGCTTCAAAACAAATACGCCAAGGATGGATTCACCGTAATAGCCATATCAGTAGACGAAAACGCGCCGTCGGTGCTTCCCCCCTTCATACAGAGGCTGAAGCTCAACTTCCCGGTGCTGCTTGCCACCTCCAAGGTTATAGCCGATTACGGAAACATATACGCCCTGCCCCAGACCTTCCTGATCGACAAGGAACAGAAGGTGGTGAAACACTACACCGGCATGATAACCGAGGCCATAATAGAACCATTGATAAAAGAGGCCTTAGGGCTGCAAAAACAGGACTCTAAAGAGGCGGTCAAGAGATAATTAGCCTGCACCCCTCCCCTTTCACCTCGCCGATCTTGGCGCACTCCACTACCCCGCGCTCCAGCAGTTTCTGGAAAAGCTGGCTGGAACGGGATGGGGGGACCGATATCAGCAGGCCGCCGGAGGTTTGGGCATCGAAAAGTATATCGAGCCTCGAGCGTTCGCATGAGCGCCTGACCTCCAGCAACTTGGCACAGAACTCCCTGTTGGCATAGTCTCCTTCGGGCAGGAAGCCCATAGAGGCATATTCTATCGCCTCGCTCATCACGGGGACGCTCTCGGCCTCGATTTCCAGGGTGACATTGCTGGCCTCGGCCATCTCCAGGGCATGGCCCACCAGACCGAACCCCGTTACATCCGTGGCCGCATGGACACCCACCTCCATCATGGCCTCGGAGGCAGCCCTATTCAAGTCCACCATGACCTCGACCATCCTCGCCACGGCCTTCTTGGACAAAAGGCCGGCCTTGTACGCAGTGGCCAAGACACCGGTGCCCAGGGGTTTGGTGAGGAAGAGATGATCTCCAGGCCTGGCGCCGGCATTGGTAACGAAATGCTCCGGGTGTACCACGCCTGTCACGGCTAGCCCATACTTGGGCTCTTTGTCCTCCACACTGTGCCCCCCCACGAGGACGGCACCGGCCTCGTGGACCTTATCTATACCTCCTCTGAGGATCTCCCTTGCGGTCTCAGGAGGCAACTCCTTGGCAGGAAAGCAGAATATGTTCATCGCGGTCACAGGCCTTGCCCCGGCCGCATATATATCGCTCAAGGAATTGGCGGCCGCTATCTGGCCGAAGAGATACGGATCATCCATGAGGGGCGTAAAGAAATCCACCGATTGCACTATGGCCACATCATCTGTAAGACGGTATATCCCGGAATCAGATGCCTTCTCCCGTCCAACCAGCAAATCTGGATGGCTGGAAAGGGGCAGCCCGGAAAGCATACTCAACAGGTCCGCCGGACCTATCTTGGCTGCTCACCCGGAGGCGCAGACCCGCTGGGTCAGCAGAGAGCCGCTCTTGTGGGACATGGCACGATCCCGCTATTTTCTCATGGTTGCTATGAGCCGGTTCTTGCTCAATATGATGTCCAGGGCGTCGCAGATGTTGTGGAAGACGACGTTACTGGCCATTAGCGCCTCCACAGACGCTCCTTCAGGCCCCATGATGCACAGGGAGAGCGCCGCCTCCTTAAGCATCAGCGCATCGTTGCAGCCGTTTCCTATGGCCACGGTGTTCTCCCTGCCCAACTCCTCGAGAAAGGCCAACTTCTGTATGTCACCCCTGCCGGATTCCAGCTTGTGGACCTTGATGTTGCAGTCTGGAGGGAATTCCTTGACCAGGTCATTCACGGTCTCGTTGGTATCAGCAGTGAGAATATATACGTTCAGGACCTTGGAGAGCTCCGTCAGCCTCTCCAGAACACCGTCGACCAACTTGCCGTCCACGGTGAGAGTGCCGTTCAGATCCACGATCAGGTTGCTGAGGTCATAGAAGATCCCACATGGGAGATCGAGCTCAATCTGCTGCGCGCCCTGCATTGTCACTCACCTCTGATGCCATATTTACTGCGGCCCCTCCCCGGCCTCGACTCGTTCCAGCAAGGCCACCCTTACCTTGTGGGGCAGAAAGGCCACCGCGATTTCAGCCACCTGTTTCACTATGGCTATGACGTCCCCTGGACCGTGCCAGTGCTCCCTTATTACCGCCTCTTCGGTACGCAGCAACAGCCGCATGATCGCCAATGCCACGAGATAAATATCATCCACCATTCCGAGGAACGGCACCCAATCCGGGACCAGATCCACGGGATTGAGCAGATAGGCGACCGTTGCTCCAAGGATCGCCTTGTCCGCCACCGATACCCTTGGATCTCTCACCAAGTTTACGAGCAACCCGAGAAACTTGGGCACATATGAGAGATATCTCTTAAGCATGCTCCTGCTTCTGAGCGAAAGTCCTGGCATAAATAATCACTTACCCGCATTCTTATGATTAGTAAAGAGGAAAGAGGCAAGTTGAGACCACTCCGATTGACACCACTCGGCATGGGATTAAATTGTTCCCATTGGAACTGGCCTCCGAATAGGCCCAGGAGGTTCCGTGTCGAGAATAATTCCCCACGAATTCGTCCAGCAGTTGAAGGATGCAGCCAGCATCAGGTCTATAGTGGCAGAATTCGTCCCCCTGAAAAAGAGCGGCCGGGCCTGGATGGGACGCTGTCCATTCCACGACGACAAAGATCCCTCCTTCTCCGTCAACGACGACCGCCAGATCTACTACTGCTTTGGATGTGGTGAGGGAGGTGACGTCTTCAAGTTCCTCATGAAGATTAGAGGGCTTTCCTTCGTAGAGGCGGTGGAGCTGGTGGCAGAGCGCGTAGGCCTGGAGGTCCCCAGGGAGCCCCTCTCACCGGACCAGCAGAAGAAGAAGGAAAGAGAAGAGCTCTTGGCCGAGGTGAACGGCGTAGCGATTTCATTCTATCACGAAAGGCTGCTCTTCTCTCCTGAAGGCGCCGAAGCCCGCGACTATCTCGACAAAAGGGGCCTAACGCGACAACTCATCGAGGAGTTCCAGATCGGCTGGGCTCCAGACCAGTGGAGTGCCTTAGTGGACCATTTGCGTGCCAAGAATTTCGACCTGGAACTGGCCTGCGATGCCGGGCTCCTGGTGAAACGGGAGAAGAGCGGGGGCTGGTACGACCGGTTCAGGGGGCGCATCATTTTCCCCATCCTCGACAGATTCGGAAAGCCCGTTGCCCTTGGAGGCCGCGTCTTAGGCGACGGAATGCCCAAGTACCTCAACTCACCGGAGTCGTCCATCTACAAGAAATCCAAGGTGCTCTACGGCATGTACCACTCCAAGGGCGCTATACGCAGGGCCAGGAGAGGATTCGTAGTAGAAGGATACATGGATTACCTGGCTATGGTCAGGATGGGTATCAAGGAAGCGGTGGCAACGCTTGGGACCGCCTTGACCGACGATCACGTCAGGCTCCTCAAGGGACTCTGCCGGGAATGGGTGCTCGTCTTTGACGGCGACGCCGCCGGCCTGAAGGCCGCTAAACGGGCTATACCGCTCTTCTACGCCTACGATCTAAGACCCAAGGTCATCGTCTTGCCCGAAGGTGACGATCCCGACAGCATACTTGGCAAAAAAGGGATTGAGGAGTGGCAAAGGCTCACAGACAGGGCTGTGTCTGGCCTGGACTTCATGATACAGCTTGCGATTTCGGAATTCGGAGACGACGCGGAGGGGCGTTACAATGCAGCCAAGGAGATTTTAAAGCTTCTGAAAAGAGTTACCGATCCCATAAGAAAGTCGCTCCTCGTTTCCCACACTGCGGAGGCGCTGGCCATTCCTGAGCGGAGCATATGGGAGTCGTTGAAGAGTGCTGAGGAAGGCGGTGCGCGGCCGGGGCAGGCATCGAAAGGCCGGATTAGGATGGCGCCGCGCCGGAAGCGTGACGAGGAGTATGTATTGGGATTTCTGTTGAACTATCCAGGCTATCTACCGGAATTCATGGACACCAATCCCGAGCTCTGGCTTGAAGGGGATGACTCACGCAGGGTATGGGAGGCGGTCAAGAACGTGGTCCTGTCCCAAGCTACCCAATATGATTCCATTGTTTCTATCGTTGAAAGCCTTACAGGTGTAGACGATTCCATAGGGAAGGCCGTCTCCAGGCTGAGGGAGCACTGTCCTCCCTGTGAAGACGCCGACAAAGTAGCGGAATCACTGTTGAGGTACTGCAGGGAGAGGCATACCAAGTGGCTAAGGCAGGAACTCATAGCCAAGCTTAAGGACGGAGGAGGTGCTGAAGAAGAACTGTTGAAGGAATATCAGCAATTATTATAGTAAATCACCCCTATGAGGGTTGATTATCGACCAATATCGTGCATAATGACTAATTGATCCAGAGAAAGGATCATAAGTCTTTTCTGAACGCGCCCGGCCGGCCATTACGCTTCCGGCTTTGGGCCCCACCTGGTAGGAGGAGTGCGGTGGACGAATTCAGCAACATCACCTCAGAGGGCCTCACCATCCAGGAAGATCTGGCCAAGGAGTCCTCTTCCAGTGCGGACCATCTCCCCAGCAACTTCGATCCAGTAAGGATCTACCTCAAAGAGATGGAGGAGAGCGTACTCCTGTCCAGGGAAGAGGAGACCGAGGTGGCCAGGAGCATGGAAGAGGGAGAACAGGAGGTCCTGTCGGCTGCCTTCTGCCATCCGAAGGTGGTAGAGGTATTCGTGGAAAAGGCGAGGCAGTACTGGGGGAAAAGGGGCGGGAATGGAGACTCGGCCGACGACTCGAACTCTGGGGACCATGCTGACGAAGAACTCCACCCATCGCTGCAGATCGTCCTAAAAATCGAGGGGCTCAATGGTCGAGTTCAGTCTTTGCTGTCGCTCCTGCCGGACGCCCTTGGCACCGATGAAGGAGATAGGCTCCTTGAGGAGATAGCCTCGCTGCGAAAGGAGATGGCCTCGCTGCTCGCGCAGTTCAGGGTGGAGCACGCGGTCTTCGCTGCAGCATGCCGTGCCTTCAGGGAATACTCCTGCGGTTTCGATGCCAGGAGCGACAGGGAGCTCCTCCTTACAACCGGTCTTGACGGCGAGGGGCTGCGCCGTGTGGTCAAGGACTTCCTTGCTGGAATGGACAAGGCGAAGAAGAACCGCCGCATACTCATCCAGTCCAACCTCAGACTCGTGGTGAGCATCGCCAAGAGATACTCCCACAGGGGCCTGCATCTCTCAGACCTGATCCAGGAAGGCAACATCGGGCTTATCAGGGCCGTAGAAAAGTTCGAGTACAAGAGGGGTTACAAGTTCAGCACCTATGCCACCTGGTGGATCAGGCAGGCCATAACCAGGGCCATAGCAGATCAATCTAGGACCATCAGGATCCCTGTCCACATGATCGAGGCCATGAACAAGGTGATGAAGGCCAGCAGCGAGATCTTCCAGGAGACCGGCAGGGAGCCGACGCCTGCGGAGGTCGCCAGCCGCATCTCCATGCCCCTGGACAAGGTGACCCAGGTCCTCGAGATAGCCAAGGACCCCATCTCCCTGGAGGCGCCGGTGGGAAGTGACGAGGACTCCAGCCTCGCCGAGGTTATCGAGGATACGAAGAGCTCCCAGCCCGAAGAGGACACCGCCAAGAACAACCTGATCGCCCAGACCAGAAAGGTGCTGGCCACCCTTACCCCGAGAGAAGAGAAGGTGGTGAGGATGCGGTTCGGTATAGGGGAGCAGACTGACTACACCCTTGAGCAGGTAGGACAGAGCTTCTCGGTCACCAGGGAACGCATCAGGCAAATAGAGGCGACAGCAATAAAAAAACTCCGCCATCCAACACGGAGCCGCCTGCTCAAAAACCTGTTAGACAGCTAAACATATATATCTATCGCCTTGATGGG
>WFVQ01000018.1 GCA_015491585.1 Deltaproteobacteria bacterium | reverse complement strand
GGATAAGGAATAAGAGCCATGGCGAAGATACCCAAACCAAGCGAACTCATTCAGATCGACTACAAGCCACCCAAGAAGTGGTGGATGGACGTACCGGTAGAGTTCAAGCCGGGGACCTGGAGCTATCCGGCCAAGCCCAAGAACCTCGAGATCCTCGACATGCCGAACCCGAGGGAGTGGTCTCCCACGGATGAGGATTGGAAGCTGCCGGAGAACTGGAAGGAGATCATACTCGACGGCTTCAAGGACAGGCTCGACAGGTTCAGGTCGCTGAAACTCTTCATGGACATCTGTGTGCGCTGCGGTGCCTGCGCCGACAAGTGCCACTACTTCATAGGGTCCGGCGATCCCAAGAACATGCCGGTCCTCCGCGGCGAGCTCATGCGCTCGGTCTACAGGAAGGAATTCACCACCGCGGGCAAGATGCTTGGCAGGCTGGCTGGCGCGAGGGATCTCACCATCGATGTGCTCAAGGAGTGGTTCTACTACTTCTACCAGTGCACTGAGTGCCGCCGTTGCTCGGTCTTCTGCCCGTACGGCATCGACACCGCCGAGATAACGATGATGGCCAGGGAGATCCTGAACCTGGTTGGCTGCAACATCAACTGGGTGCTGGAGCCGGCGGCGAACTGCTTCAAGGTGGGGAACCATATCGGTATTCAGCCCCACTCCCTGAAGGACATGATCGACTTCTTCGTGGACGACATCGAGGAGGTCACCGGGGTGAGGATCGAGGTGCCCTTCAACAAGAAGGGTGCGGAGGTATTGTTTGTGACTCCGTCCGGTGACTTCTTCGCCGATCCCGGTACATACACCTTCATGGGTTATCTTATGCTCTTCCACGAGATCGGCCTCGACTACACCATGAGCTACTATGCCGCTGAGGGCGGAAACTTCGGGCTGTTCAGCTCCAATGAGAACATGAAGAAGCTCAACGCCAAGATCTATGCCGAGGCCAAGCGCCTTGGAGTCAAGTGGATACTCGGCGGCGAGTGCGGCCACATGTGGAGGGTCAAGAACCAGTATATGGACACCATGAACGGTCCGGCGGACTTCCTGGAGGTGCCCAAGAGCCCCATCACCGGAACGGTCTTCGAGCATGCGAAGTCCACCAAGATGATCCATATCGCAGAGTTCACCGCCGACCTCATAAAGCACGGCAAGATCAAGCTCGATCCCAGCCGGAACAAGGGCATCGTGGCCACCTTCCACGATTCGTGCAACCCGTCCAGGGCGATGGGTATGTTCGAAGAGCCCAGGTATGTGCTCAAGCATGTTGTGGAGGAGTTCCATGACATGCCTGAGAACACCATCAAGGAAAAGACCTTCTGCTGCGGCTCCGGTTCCGGTCTCAACAACGACGAGTTCATGGAGATGAGGATGCGCGGCGGGTTGCCCAGGGCCAATGCGGTGAAGTATGTGCATGAGAAGTATGGGGTCAACACCCTGGCCTGTATATGCGCCATCGACAGGGCGGCCCTGCCCACCCTGATGAACTACTGGGTTCCCGAGGTGCAGGTCATGGGTCTCCACGAGCTGGTGGGGAATGCGCTGGTTATGAAGGGAGAGAAGAAGCGCACGGTGAACCTCAGGCAGGAACCCATACCGGGAATGGAGGATGAAGACGATGTATGATGCAGGAAAAATCATCATCGGGCTCTTGATCTTTGCCGGATTCATGACTTTCCCCTTATGGTACAACGGGGGGAAGGCTGCCCCAATCCCTGAGCCCAAGGTGTTGACAAAAGGAAAGTGCGTGGAGGATACCGCCTACATGAGGGCGGCGCACATGCAGCTCCTCAATGAGTGGCGCGATCAGGCGCTCCGTGACGGGAACAGGGAGTACGTGAATCACAGGGGCGAGAAGGTCTGGATCTCTCTTCAGAACACCTGTATGAAGTGCCACTCCAACAAGGACGAGTTCTGTGACAGGTGCCACACCTACGCAGAGGTCAAGCCCTATTGCTGGGATTGTCACTATACACCTAAGGAGAGCAAGAAATGGGCATCGACAGAAGGAAATTCTTAAAGATAGCAGGGGTTTCTTCGCTGGTTACCCTCGGTGGGGGGGCGAGCCTGCTGGCGCTTAACAGCCCTGCCGGTGCCTCTCACGGAGAGGTGGAGCACCACGCGGAGGGGGAAGAGGTCAAGGCCCCTGAGAAGGGAGTCAAACGCTGGGGCATGGTCATCGACATGAGGAAGTGCAGCGAGCACAAGGACTGTACCAAGTGTATCGACGCATGTCACTACGTGCACAACGTGCCCCATTTCGAGAACCGAAAGGAAGAGGTGAAGTGGATCTGGAAGGAGGAGTACGAGAAGGCCTTCACGGACATTGGGACGCTGCATAAATATAATCCCAAGGAGATCGTGGAGGAGAAGTTCCTCTGCCTATGCAACCACTGTGACCATCCTCCCTGCGTCCGTGTCTGTCCCACCAAGGCCACTTTCAGGCGCCCTGACGGTATCGTGGCAATGGACTACCACCGCTGCATCGGATGCCGGTTCTGCATGGCGGCCTGTCCCTATGGCTCCAGGAGCTTCAATTGGAAGGATCCAAGGCTCGGCCTGAGGGGACGGAAGCTCAATCCGGAATTTCCCACCAGGATGCGGGGCGTGGTGGAGAAGTGTAACTTCTGTGTGGAGAGGCTGGCCCAGGGGCTCAAGCCCGCCTGCGTGGAGGCGTGCCCCGATGGGGTATTGGTCTTCGGCGACCTGAACGATCCCGATTCCGAGATCAGGAAGGTGCTGGCTGAGAACTACACGGTAAGGCGCAAGCCCGAGCTGGGTACGGCGCCGTCGGTATTCTACATCATCTGAGGTGACGTACCATGATAGAGAAGGCGCTTCACGGTAGCAGTAAATATTGGGCATGGCTTGCCTTCCTGGGCGTTCTGATCGCCTTGGGAGGGGCCTGTTACCTCTATCAGCTCAAACACGGTTTGGGCATAACTGGAATGAGCAGGGATGTGTCGTGGGGCGTTTACATCGCCCAGTTCACCTACCTGGTCGGTGTGGCCGCAGGAGCCGTCATGCTTGTCATACCCGAGCTCCTTCACAGGTATCACACCTACGAGAAGGTGGTGGTGTTCGGTGAGTTCCTGGCAATAGCGGCTGTGACCATGTGCCTGTTGTTCATCGTGGTGGACATCGGTCAGCCCGCCAGGCTCTTCAACGTCCTCCTGCATCCCACTCCCAACTCCATCCTGTTTTGGGATATGATCGTCCTCAATGGGTACCTATTGATAAACATCATCGTGGGATACAACACCCTTCTGTCCAACTACAAGCGGGTGCCGGTGCCCAAGTGGGTGAAATTCTTCGCCTATGTCTCCATACCTTGGGCATTCAGCATCCACACGGTCACGGCGTTCCTCTACTGCGGCCTGCCCGGGCGTCACTCCTGGCTCACCGCCATCATGGCTCCCAGGTTCTTGGCGTCGGCCTTTGCGGCTGGCCCCGCGCTTCTCATCATCCTCCTCCTCATCGTGAGGAAGGTGAGCAAGTTCGATCCAGGCGACAGGGCTCTCCAGAGCATTGCCAAGACCGTTTGCTACGCGATGATAGCTAATCTATTTTTCGTGGCCCTTGAGCTCTTCACCGCATTCTACAGCAATATCCCTGGGCATATGCATGGGCTCAAGTATCTGTTCTGGGGACTCAAGGAGCACGGTCACCTCTACGACCAGCTCGTCCCCTGGATGCGCTCGGCCATGCTGCTCGGCCTCGTAGGTATCGGTATCCTCCTCATCCCGCCCCTGCGGCGCCAGACCAAGTTCCTGGTCATCGCCTGCGCTGCCATAGTCTACTCCACCTGGGCGGATAAGGGTGTTGGCTTGGTGATAGGTGGTTTCGTTCCCAACCCCTTCGAGGAGGTGATGGAGTACCATCCCACTTTCCCTGAGATATCCATTGCCATCGGCATTTGGGCAGTGGGGGCCTTTATCCTAACGGTGCTCTACAAGGTGGCCATAGCGGTGAGGGAACAGGAACTCTCATAGCCTCAGGGATGGGTAAAGCGACTACACAGGGGGCTGTATGGCCCCCTTTTTTATTCTGACTGGGACGAGCATGCCGTAATCATCTGCTCCCTGGCCTCTTCGATCTCGTCCTCGTACCAGGATGCCGGGGCGATGTGACCGCACGCCGTGCAGTGGACCGAAGCGTTCGCTCACCTCCCTTTGAGCACGGCCTCGCCGCCGCATGCCATGCATCTGAGCACGATATGGTGGTTTTCCCTTTTGTCATGGGGCAATATCGTGTTACATTTCATGTCCTGCAGCCTACCTTTGGTGGTGATGCGGGTCAACGGCTATCAGGCTGCCCCGGTGATGTGGGGCCGCTTCACAAGGAGGAGATATGAAGAAAGGTAAGGACGATCTCGTATCCGCGTTGGAGCAAGAGGTCGCGGCCAATCCCAACAATGTCGTCGCTGTACACAGGCTTGCGTTGGCCTACTGGCGTTCAGACCGTTTGGAAGATGCGGTCAAGGCGTTTCAGAAGGCCATTGTCCTGGATCCAAACTCGTTCGAGCTGAGGGTGAACCTCGGCAGCCTCTATTTCCAGATGGGCAAGCGGGAGAAGGGAATCGAGGAGAATAAGAAGGCCCTTGAGATCTTCCCGAGGTCCGCAGAGGCCCACGCCAATATCGGGGCCGCGTATCTCGAGATGCAGGAGTGGCAGCAGGCGGCGGACTACTTCAAGAAGGCACTTGCCATAAAACCCGAGATGGTTCCGGCGTGGACCAACCTCACCACGGTTCTCGTTGAACTCAACGAGCTCGAGGACGCCGTCGCCGCCGGCCAGAAGGCCGTCTCCCTCGCCCCGACATTCGGATTGGCCCACAACAATCTCGCGGTTGCCTACTATTTCTCGGCAGAATATCTCAAGGCGAAGGAGCATCTGCAGAGGGCCAAAGAGTTGAAATATCCTGTACATCCCGACTTCGAGGCGAAGGTGGAGGAAAAAGCGGCGGCCCAGGAGGACGGGCAGTAGATGGCACGGGTCACCGATGCGCAGCCGCCAGCCTGTCCATTCTGCAGGAGCTCCATAGACCGGCCCCGGGAGCTGGAGCCCAAGCGTCTGGGTGATTTCGCCTATGGATCGTGCAGATGCGGGGCGGTCTATGTTTACGACGTAACAGGCCACAATCTCGGGGCTGCGCTGGTTGAGGCGATGATGCTGGCCTGTGCAGACGACATGGATCTCATGTGGAACCTGTTGCCCGAAGAGGATTACAGGGAGGCCAGGATCGACTCCTACGACATGGACAGCCACCTTGTCTTCCTGTCAGGCAGGACGCGCGAGGGCGACAAGGTGAAGGGTGTCCTCACATTCATAAGGCTCAAGGAGGAGATAGCCGAGGCCATAAAGGAGCGCAGGGAAGACAAATTCGCCGCCTACGGGCTCGACTCCCGGCACTATGAGCCCCAGAGGCTCGAGATGGTCCAGCCGCTGGAGCCCAGGCGATATTCGAAGCGCCAGGTCGCCCGCACCGTATCGGAATGGGACCGCGACGCCATCGTGGAGATGGCCAGGCGGGATTCCCTGCTGCTGAACAAGATACAGCGCCTACTCTATTCACCTGATCCAGAGCTCCGCTGGAAGGCGGTCAAGGCAATTGGTGTGGCCTCTGGGGTCATCAACCAGTTCCGTCCAGGACAGGTCGGGGACTTGCTAAGGCGGCTGCTCTTCGCTTCTACGGATTCGGCGGCTGCCAATTGGGGTTCAATCGAGTCCATAGGCGAGATAATCAGGCACAATCCCAAGATATATGGGACATTCGTGGGGCAGTTGATGGCACTGCTGCGCCATGAGGAGTCCAGGGCAGCGGTGTTGTGGGCAGTGGGCAGGATTTCTGAGAAGGCGCCGGACCTCATACGAGGCAGCGCATTTTTCGCGGTCTTCGATCTGCTGGACAGCCAGGATCCTGCGGTCCGGGGCCATGCGGCCTGGGCATTGGGAAGAATGGGTATAAAGGGCGCCGAAAAGGCGCTGGCACGGCTCTGCGAGGATGGAGAGGAGTTCGAGCTTTATGATGGCGAGACTCTGTCATTAGCCAAGGTGGGTGATGTGGCAAAGGAGTCGTTGGCTCTGCTCAAGGGGGAAGAGATGGTGGAAAAACAGGAAAAGGATGTCAGCGGTCAGGAGCAGGACGAGTTCAAGAAGGCGGCCAAGCTCTACATGGAGGGCGACATGCTGCTGGCCAGGGGTATGTCCCTTGACGCGATGGAAAAACTTCAGGAGGCCCTGGCCATCTTCGAGTCCCTGGGCAAGGAGCGTGAGGTCGCCAACACGTGCGACAAGCTCGGGGATGTCCATATACTCAGGGGCAACTTCAAGAACGCCATATCCATGTACCAGCGGGCGCTGGCCATATGCGAGAAGCGGGACGATCCTGTGAGTGCCCTGATACTTCTGGAGAAGGTCACGGACGTCTACAAGAAGGACAACCGTTACGAGAGCGCGCTTCCCTACTACATGCATGCCCTGGAGCTGGCGGAGAAGCTTAAGGAGGCGGGGAGGGCCTGCCTCTATCTCACCGCCATAGGGGACATATATCAGCGCCAGGGGAAGGTGGGTGACGCACTGGATGCGTACCGGCTGGCCCTGAAGATCTCCAAGGGAATGGGGGCAAGGGAGCGCGTGAAGATACTGGAGGAGGGCATAGCCCGAATCGAGGCCTCCTTGGCCAAGGAGTAGTCTACTCCTTGGGCGCCCTCTTGTTCTTGAAGTTCTTTAACAACCGCTGTACCAGCGGTGTGTTCTTGTAAGTCGAGCCAGGAGTGACGTTGTTCACAGAGGGCTGGAGCCGCTTGATCCGGTAATTCGACGGTATCTTTCCCCGGGCCGGTGAAACGGGATGAGGCCCCGGTGCCTGAATCTTGGGGGTGGCAAGGCCGACGGGCACGTTCTCCTTGGGCTCGCGCTGGAATACCGGTAGAATCACCTTCTGCGCTCCTTTTTTGAGCACCACTTCCCTTTCCCGTATCTTCTCTATGTGCCATCCCCCTATGCTCTCCCCTTCTGAAAGGGCCGACACTGTGGCAGGAGACTTCACCCCAGCAAGTTTCTGCCTGGCGAACACCGATTTCTTGCCATTTGTGATTATCACGCCCAGCAGCTCAACCTGCTTCCTCACTTCGCTTTCGGAGAGAGAGTCTCCACCGCCCTTGGTCTTGTTCAGCCCCCTTGCAGGATCGAAGATATCCCTGGACGATATGATGGAATAGGGCCCTAAGTTGGCTGCGCCGGCCCCGCCTTCTAAGGTGATCAACAGAGCGAGCACCAAGAGCGTTTCAATATATGGTGTTATTGATTTGGATAGTCTCATGGTCCTCCAGATAACATGGCATCGGGGTGGATTGGCCCGTCCCAACGCCCTACATGGATTCGTCGTCGGTCTCTTCGGACGGCTCGAATCTCTTGGATATCTCTTCCCTGGTCTCCAGCATAGCCTTGAGAGACTTCACCTTGTTCATGAACTCTCTGGTCAGCTCGTCTGCCTGGGCCTGGCTCTTTATGACGTGTGGAGTGATTGCTATGAGCAGCTCTTTCTTTTCTGTCTGGTATTTTCTGCTACCGAACAACCATCCTAGGACAGGCAGATCTTTAAGAACTGGAAGGCCGGTGACCGTCTGGGACCGGGTGGTCTGCATCAGCCCTCCTAACAGGATGGTCTGGCCGTCCTGGGCAACGAGGTTCGTCCTCGCCTTTCTGGTGGTGAAACGGGGGGAGTTAATGCCGCCGGTGGTCTCGTCGAATACCTGGCTGACCTCCTGGTTGACCTCGAGCCTCACCAGGCCGCTGTCATTGATGTAGGGTTTCACCTTTAGGATGATGCCTGCGTTGCGGTACTCCACCGATTGAGTGACAGTGCCTCCGGAACTTGTGGTGGTTCCGGTGAGTGTGGGGACGTCGTCTCCGGCCTCGATGGTGGCTTCGTGGTTGTCCAGGGCCAGGATGTTGGGGGCCGACAGGATGTTGACATCGGTCTTGTCGGCAAGGGCCCTGACCATCGCCCTTAGGTCGCCGCTGCTGTTGAAGAGGGCGTAGGAGAATCCATTGATGCCTTCGCCGAGCGGTGTGTTGGGCGCGATAGTGGTTCCGTCGGTAAGGGCCATGTCGGCGTTGTAGTTCTTGCCGTTTATGGAGATCCCGTTGTGACTGAAGAACCACTCGACTCCGTACTCCAGCTTGTCGTTCAGTGTAACCTCGAGGATGAGGACGTCGATCAGGACCTGCCTTGGAAGCACGTCTATCTTTTTCAATACCTGAGAGATGACAGCATAGTCCCTTGCATTGGCCTTTATGATCAAGGCGTTGTTGACCTCGTCGGGGATTATCTCAACGTCGCTGCTCAACTCGCCGCTGGCCAGCGTGGTCGTGGTTTTTTTCTTTTTATTTTTGGAGGTGGCGGTCCGTTTCACGATCACGCTTTTCTTTTTTTCAGTCGAGCTGGACTGGCCGGTATAGATCTGCTTCAGGATGTCGGCGATCTCTTTGGC
>WFVQ01000017.1 GCA_015491585.1 Deltaproteobacteria bacterium | reverse complement strand
CTATAAGAAAGGTCTGGCTGGGATCGATGGTAATGGTGGAAGCCCCTTTGTTGTCTATGACCACCTGCACCGGCAGTACGCCGGCGCCGCGTATGTCGAAACCGAAGTACTCCTTGGCCCTCTTTGGATCGACAAAGGCGTTGGCCGTCATCAAGGCGCCCCCTGCCTGTACGGAATTGGGGCTGTTTTCGGGCAGGGAGATGGGGGCCACCTTGTGGCCGTATCCACTGCAGCCAGTAAAGAAAATGCACAGGCTAACCAAAAAGAAAAAAGAGCGACTCCAAATGTAACCAGCCATGACGGTCCTCCTGGGCGTGGGCCCTTATGCCGCAGTCCATAACATAGAGAATAACGACGTGACAACAGTATGCAAAGGAAAATCGGCCAACCCCAAAAAAGAAAGCAGCCCGAAGGCTGCTTTCAGAGAGGATTTGGGCGGGAGCCTTAGGAGGCTATTTTTTGCAATCTCCTTTCGGTCTCTTTCAGGCGCCTCCTGTAAAACTGGCGCGCCTGCCACTTGAAAAGCTTCCTCATGAGCCACTTGGAGAGGTCGCCCACCATCACCGGGGCATCCCAACAGGCCATCCGGAGGAGATGCGGATGCTCGGCACCCTCTTCAAGATACCTGAGCTTGTTTTCATAATAGTCTTTGAGCGCCTGATAGCGGATCTTTGGATTCCGGGAGATCTCCATCTGGGGAATGGGGCCTGCGGTTGCGACTCCAGTGGTATAGTAATTCATGGCACTCCTCCTGCGCTTATTTCCTCTTTTCGCTTTATATCGAGCAAGCACCATGCCAGTTCAACAAGAAACCGGAAAACTTTTCCACTCGCCTGGCAATACAAGAAAAATCCCTTTCAAATCAGGCATTAACCGCGACGCCAAGGTGCCTCCGCCAAAGGGCACGGCATGGGTCCATCCACCGACATGAACAGTTCTTTTAAATTTTTTTCGAATTCGATCAACTCTTTTCCTAAGAATATTTTCTCTACGGCCCCAGAACTTGGAGGCCGGTGGAAACGTCACCACATTACGCTGCCCTGAGAGCGTCTCCAGTGCCTCCCTCCTATGGCGCGCGAAGTAGTCGTCCATCTCCACGACGGGCAGGGAGGCAAGGGCGCGGACATTATCTTCTGTCAACAGGGTATCCATCCAGGAAGGAAGCTCTTCCCTTGCGAGCGCACCAGAATCTACGGCCATGCAGCGTATGCCGCGCACAGAGGCGTAGGAGCTGGAGACGGTCCACTCAAAGGGCATGGAGAGCTGGCGCCGCAACAGCTCCACCCTGTAATGATTCCGCGCCTCGGGCACGGCATCCAGGATCCTGCGGAGCCGCTCCTGCCATCTCCCCTCCATACTGGACCTGAACTCCACGGAAAAACGGCTTATCTCTACGGTGATCGCGCACGGATCGAGGCGCTCCAGCAGGCGGCCCAGCACCGGTGCGGAGGCGATATCGAGGTGAATGGTCCCCACTATGTAAAGCTCTCCCTCCATCATCCCTCCATCCGCCTGGAGAGGAACTACCCCACCCTGAACTGGACGGCCTCTGCGAGATGCCCGGCAGTAATCCCGGGGCTCCCCTCGAGATCGGCTATGGTGCGTGCCACCTTGAGAACCCGCACCATAGCCCTTGCGCTCAGATTATAGCGGTCGCACACCTGCTCCATGAACCGTCTCCCCTGGTGATCCAAAGGGCAAAACTCCTGCACCTGCTTGGCCCCCATCTGTGCATTGCACCGGAAGGGGGTGCCGACGAACCTCTTGGACTGGCGCGTCCTGGCCTCCACCACCCGCCTGCGTATCTCCAGGGAAGGATCGCCCTGCCTGGCGCTGTCCAGTTCCCTCCACCTCACTGCCGGGACATCGACGTGGAGGTCGATCCTGTCCAACAACGGGCCGGATAGCCTGGACCTGTATCTGGCCAGCACCGCATGGGAACAGTCACAATAGTGGGATCCATCCTCGAACCCGTGATATCCGCAAGGGCACGGATTCCTGGCTGCCACGAGACAGAACCTGGAAGGGAACGTGACCGTAACCGAGGCCCTGGAGATGACCACCTCGCCATCCTCCAGCGGCTGTCTGAGGGCCTCCAACACTCCCCTTGAAAATTCGGGCATCTCGTCCAGGAAGAGGACTCCGTTGTGCGCCAGGCTCACCTGGCCCGGCCTTGGAGGCTGCCCCCCTCCGGTCATCCCAGCCACGGATATGTTGTGATGGGGAGCGCAGAAGGGCCGGCTGGTCACGAAGGGCCTGTCGGGCGAGAGCAGGCCCGCCACACTGTAGATCATGGTGGTCTCCAGCCCTTCCTCGAAGGAAAGGGGCGGCATGATGGTGGGAAGCCGCCTCGCCAGCATCGTCTTGCCGGAACCGGGCGGACCTGTCATGAGGAGATTGTGGCCGCCGGCCGCCGCGATCTCCAGGGCCCGCTTGGCCGACTCCTGGCCCATGACATCGGCCATGTCCACCCCGGCTCCATCATGCTCCTGTAAAGGCATCTTCCCCTGGGCCACGTAGGACGGCTCACTCCTGCCTGCGAGCATATCCACTAATTCGTGGATATGCCGCAGGGAGAGGATGCTTGAATTAGGGGCCATAGCCGCCTCGCCGGCGGAATCAGCAGGCACCACCACCCCAGCCACCTCCCACTCCCTGGCAGCGGCTGAGAGCACGAGGACGCCGGGCACCGACCTCACCATCCCGTCAAGGGCCAGCTCTCCCACCAGGCAGTAGCGTGCCAGCTCTTCCTGGGGAAACAGCCCTTGGGCGCACAAAAGGGCGGCTGCGATGGGCAGATCGAGACCCGTACCCTCCTTGCGGAGATCGGCCGGGGCGAGATTGACGGTGATCCTGGAGGCGGGGAAGGGATATCCGCTGTTCCTTATGGCCGATCTCACCCGCTCTCGGCTCTCCTTGACCGCCGCCTCTGGAAGCCCGACTATCTGGAACGAAGGCAGACCTGGAGAGATATCCACCTCCACCACCACCGGAAAAGCGGACACGCCTATGATCACCCCAGTGCGGCTGAACGTGACCACGTCACCCCTCCAGCAGCTCCTTCCACAGCCTGATCACCGCCTCTTTGAGATCGAGCAGCCGGTCATGGCCGGCCCCGTCCATGACCACGGGTTCGCCACTTTCAAGGCTTACCCTATTCGAAAACTCCATGTATGCAAGAAAAGCCGTCTTGAGCACGCTTGCCGCATCCCTGCCAAGGAGGCCGGCTTCACAGGCCAGATCTATTATGGCGAGGGTGGAGGTCTCCTCTGTCAGCTCGGGGTGATGCGCCCCGTAGGCCAACACCAGATACTGCACCATGAACTCCACGTCCACCAATCCGCCTCGGTCGCGCTTTATATGGAAGCCAGAACTCATCCCCTGGGAACGGGCCATCTTGCGCCTCATCTCCACGATGCCCTGCTTGAGGGCCTTCCTGTCCCGCTCAACCGATAGCACCCTCTTCCTGCCCTCCCAGAACGCCCTGGCCACGCCGGTATTGCCAGCAACTGGCCTGGCCCTTACCAGGGCCTGATGCTCCCAGGTCCAAGCCGCCTCCTGCTGGTACCTGAAAAACGAATCCACTGAGGTTACCAGCACCCCTGCATCACCGTCCGGCCTCAGCCGCATGTCCACCTCGTACAACCTTCCTTGTGAGGTATAGGTGGTTAGCAGATGGATCATCCGCTGCCATAGCCTGGTGTACAGGGAGGGATCCGAACCGTCGGCGTCTCCGCCGTAAAGAAAGACCAGATCGAGATCGGAACCGAATCCAAGCTCCCTGCCTCCAAACTTGCCGTATCCCACAACTGTCACCGGAGGCGTTTCTGCCAGGGGATATCCCCTCTCCCTGAGAAACGAGGCCGACTCCTCCAGGACCACTGCCATGATCGCCTCTGCCAGTCCGGTGAGAGCCCCCCCAACACCTCTGGCATCCAGCGAGCCGAGGGTGTGATCCAGTGCCAGGCGAAAGGTCTCCAGCAGTTTGAAACGGGCCGTCTCCTCCAGAAAGCACTCCGTATCGCTACAATGACCGAGAAGCCTCCTCAATTCGTCAAGGTACTCCTCTTTTGGCAGGGGACCCTGCCCCCCAGGGGCAAGGAGGTCGTCTATTACTATGGGATGACGGCCCACGAATCTGGAGACCCAGCGTCCCCTGGAACAGAGGGAGACCAGTCTCTCCAGCGCTGCCGGCTCCTCTGCCAAGACCGCGAAATATGAACTCCGCCTCCCGATGGAATGGAGGACTTCCACCACCCGCAAGAGCAACTCTTCGGGCTCATCCCCGCCGGCACAGAGCTCCAGCGCCTTGATCGCCACCCTTCCCAGATAACCCAGCGCCCGCTCCCCCATCGATCGGGCCATCTTAGAGGTCCTGAGGTCGTGGATCAGGGAAAAGGCCCGCCGCGGATCACCGTAACCCAGCCCGGCCGCTATGCGCTCGCCCTGCTCTGCCGGCAGGTCCGGCTCCCAGATCACCATGCTCCTGGACGGGGGCCTGTCACTTCCCAGAAAGGCGTCGAAGACCGAAGAGACCTCCTGCCGCAGGGAATCAATGGCAGAGCAAAACTCCTCCCTTGAATCATACCCTGTGATCCTGGCAAGCAGATCAAGCCTCTCCGGCTGTGAAGGGAGGGTGTGGAGCTGCAAATCATCCTGCATCTGGATCAAATTCTCCACGCGCCGAAGAAAGAGATAGGCATCCCTCAGCCTCACGGCAGCCGTTCCGGGCAGGTATCCCTTCTCCTCCACCACCTCCAGGGCCCGCAGAAGGGATGGAGTCTGGAGGTCCTTGTCCTTTCCGCCGTAAATGAGCTGGACCGCCTGCACCATGAACTCTATCTCCCGAATGCCACCCCGCCCCAGCTTCAGATTCTCCTCAAGGCCCTTGAGCTCCACCTCGCGCTGGATCATGGCCTTCATCTCCCTCAGGGCCTCGACAGAAGAGAAATCGAGATATCTTCTGTAAACAAAGGGGCGCAGCCGATCCAGCAGCTCCAACCCTGCGCCGATGTCTCCTGCAACCGGCCTGGCCTTAACCAGGGCATAACGCTCCCATTCCCGGCCGTGCGACTGGTAGTATTCCTCCATTGAATCGAACGACAGGACAAGGGGCCCGGCGTCGCCGAAGGGCCTAAGCCTGGTATCCACGCGATAGACGATGCCGTCAGGTGTCTTGAAGGAGAGAATCTTTACGAAACGGCGGGCCACACGCTCGAAAAACTCTCCATCTGTAATGACCTGGCCCCCTTCACCGCAGCCTGAGAAGGCGAACATGAGATCGACGTCCGAGGAGAAGTTGAGTTCACGGCCTCCCAGCTTACCAAGCCCCAACACCACCAGCGAGCCCCGTGCCTCCCCCATCTCCATCTCTGCCCGAAGGCGGGAAAGGGCCTCGGAGAGAAGCACCTGGGCGAGCGAGGAGAGCTCCCACAATATCTCCCGCACGCTTCCGGCGCCAGAGGCATCACGCCACGCTATCCTGAACAGCTCCCTGTTCCTGAACCGGCGAAGTGCCGCCTCCAGTCCCACCCCGTGGTTTGCAGCAAACTCTTGAGCAAACCGCCGCGCGTACTGGCGCGGTCCCAGACAGCGATGAAAACCCTCACGCCATACCTGCACCGGCCAGCCGGGAAAGGCCGCCGCCACCCGCGCCATGAAATCACTGTAGCGCAAGGGAAGGGCCAAGGCCTCAGCCATCTCGTCTGGAACCGCCACTCCGCACCGGCCTGCCTCTGAGAGATAACGCGAAAGCCTATCCTCCATCCATCAGCACCCTCTGAGCCTGAGAAGCTCCTCCACCATCTCGTTCTGGATCTCGAACGGAGAGCGTCCTGTCTCGTAAACGGCCATCCACACGCATCTCCTGAAGGCCCTGACCAGATCAGGACGCAGGACCAGCACCATCTCCTCCATCTCAGGAACCTTTTCCTTTCCCTTTTGCTCCTTCATCGCCACAGCTCCTGTGGATGCAAAAACACTCCGGCCCGGGCCATACCGCTAAACCAGTCTAATTGCTCATGCTTCTTTTGGAAACAATTGACAGCCGCCCTCGCCGAAAGTAGGCTCCCTCCATGCCGTATCCCAGCAGTCTCCATGTGATAGGCAGCAAGACAATGGGCGGGGCAGAGCGGTTCTGCTTCCGGCTGGTCGATGCCCTCGGAGAGGCAGGGGCTCCTGTGGAGCTCTGCGTAAGGGCAGGGTCGGAAGTCGCGAAGGAGGCCAAAGGCAGGCTTCCCTGTTTGGAGGCCGCCATGCACTCGGTCTGGGACCCCATCTCCATGCTGTCCGTGAGGCGCAAGATCGCAAGGCAAAGGCCCGATGTGGTCCAGACCTACATGGGCAGGGCCACCAGGCTGACCAGGCTCTCGAGGAGGGGTGGGACCATACATCTCGCCAGGCTGGGTGGTTATTACAAGCTGGACGGCTACCGGCACGCCCACGCCTGGGTGGGCAACACAAAGGGCATCTGCGACTACCTGGTGCGCAACGGATTTCCCTCCAGGAGCGTGTTCCACATCACCAACTTCATCGAGCTGCCGGAAGCCATACCCCCCAACCGTCTTGAGGAGATCAAGCGCCAGGAGGGGATCAGCCGCGACGCCTGGCTCCTGGTTACGGCGGGACGATTCGTGGAGGTCAAGGGCCACATCCACCTGCTCAGGGCCATTGCCGACCTGGATGCCGAGGTGGCGGGCAGACGAGTGCTCCTGTTGATGCTGGGGGACGGCCGGCTGTTGCAGGACTACCAGAAATTCGTCGAGCAGGCCGGTATCGGTGGCCGGGTCCTCTTCCTGGGTTGGCGCCACGATCCGTCCCCCTTCTATCAGATGGCGGATCTCGTGGTCTTCCCATCCTTGGAGATGGAGACCCTCGGAAACGTGCTTCTCGAAGGATGGGCCCACGGCAAGCCGGTACTTGCCACAAGATTCAGAGGGGCCCAGGAGATGGCTGTCCACGGCGAGGATGCGTTCCTGGTGGAGTGCGGCAACCACCGCGCGCTGTCCGAGGCCATAGTGCTGTTGCTGAAGGACCAAGGACTCCGCCTCGCCCTGGCAGAGAAGGGGCGGTCCAAAGCCATACGGAACTTCTCCAGGGAAGAGATCACCCGCCGCTATCTCGAACTCTACGGCCATCTTCTGAAGATGAGGCAGACGGGCAGATTATGAACCGTGGAATATCCATCTTGATGTACCACCAGGTGGGACGGTTCCGGCCCATGAAGTCCCACCGTTCCACCTATTGCCACCACCGGAGATTCAAGGCCCAGATGACCCTGCTCAAGCTCCTCGGATACAGGGTGCTGGACTTCGATTCCATGCTGGCCACACTCAGGGGAGAGCGGGAGGTCCCGCCCAGGGCCGTGGTGCTCACCTTCGACGACGGTTATGAAAACTTCAGGGAGTATGCCCATCCTGTCCTCCACCGCCTGAGGCTCCCTTCGATGGTCTATCTCCTGGCCGGATACCTTGGAGACTCGGCCCGCTGGTTCGCATCGGACGGACGCGACACACCGCCACTTATGGACGCCGCCACCGTCTCGACGCTGGCCAGGCAAGGGGTCTCTTTCGGCTCCCACGGAATCAACCATCTGAAACTCGCCGACCAGCCATCCGAGGTGATCGAACGGGAGGTCCATGAAAGTAGAGAACTGCTGGAGAGGGCGACTGGACTACAGATCCGCGACTTCTGCTTTCCCTACGGCAGTCACGACAGGAGATGCCTGCAGGCCGTTAGAAGCGCGGGATACAGAAGCGCGGTCACCTGTGTGAGGGGTAGTGCATATCCAGGAGAAGACCTCTTCCAGTTGCCCAGAAAGGCAATTTCCTTCGGAGACAGCCTCGCCGGATTCCTGTGGAAGATCCACGTCAAGAACAGGAGGAAACACCCCCCCTTGTGACGGTGTCCGAAGGAGAGAAATGGACCTGGGGCACGCCCAGGAGAGGATGGGGCGCCACCAGCACCTGAGCACCATAAACGCCCGACAGGACGGCGGGATCCATGACATCCGCAGGCGGTCCCATTGCCGCAAGCTCTCCGGCGTGGATAACCACGAGGAGATCACAGTACATCGCCGCCAGATTGAGATCGTGCATCACACATACGAAGGAGCGTCCCTCTCTCTGCATCTCCTTGAAGAGATCGAAGACCGCTATCTTCCTCGCTATGTCCAGGCTGGCGGTGGCCTCATCCAGAAGGAGCAACGGGGCATCCTGGCAGATGGCCCTGGCGATCGCCACCATCTGCATCTCGCCGCCTGAAAGGGAATCCACGGGGCGGTGGCGGAAGGCGTCCATCCCTACCAGCTCCAAGGCGGCCTCCGCCTTTTCCAGGTCATGCCGGGAATATCCCTTCAAGGCGGCGGTATGGGCGTATCTTCCCATGAGCACCGCCTCAAGGCAAGTGAAGGGAAAGTCGAAGGATATCCGCTGGGACACGCAGGCCAGCCTCCTCGCCCTTTGACGTGCAGGCCAGGTATGGGCAGGACGGCCGTCCAGAAGCACCGTTCCCCTGGCAGGTCTCAGCACTCCAGATATGGCCTTGATCAACGTAGATTTCCCGCTTCCGTTTGGGCCCAGGATCCCCACCATGACTCCAGCATCCACCGAAAGGTCTATGGAGCGCAAGACCTCGCGGTTCCCATATCCACAATGCAATCCTTGGATCTGGATCACGGTCCCCTCCACTTTCCCCCCTGGATCCGCATGATCGCGAAAAAGAATGGGCCGCCGAACAGAGCGGTGATGACGCCCACTGGAAGTTCTTCGCCCTGGGGCAGGATAGTCTTGGCCGCGACATCGGACCAGAGGAGCGCAGTGCCGCCTACAAAAAAAGAGAAGAAAAGGAGCCTGGTGTGCCGCGCCCCCCATATCATCCTGACCATGTGGGGAAAGACCAGGCCCACGAACCCTATTATACCGGATACCGCAACCGTTGCGGCTGTAAGCAGGGATGCCCCTATGAGCAGAAAGAACCTTGCCCGTGGCACGTCGACCCCGAGATACATGGCCTCCTCGTCTCCGAGGGCGAGGAGGTCCAGCTCCCTGGCGAAGGCCCCAACCATCGCCAGGCCAGCGGCCATGTAAGGAAGTGCGAACAAGAGATGCCCCCAGCCGCGGCCCTGGAAGCTGCCCATGATCCAGAAGACTATGTTGGAGACCGACTCCTCGTCCAGCGATTTCAGGAGCGAGATAAGGGCTGAAAGGAAGGTAGCGGCTATTATACCGGCCAGGATCAGGCTCTCCTTGCCAAGTCCTCCCCCCAGCTTAGTCAGCGCGATCACGGCGGCAAGGGTCGCCAGGGCCCCTATGAACGCAGCCACCGGCAAAAGACCGAGCCCCAGGAACCCGGTTCCGGAGAGGCCGAAAAATATGGCCACCGACGCACCGAATGCCGCACCTGAGGCCACCCCAATGGTGAAAGGATCTGCAAGGGGATTTCTCAATAGGCCCTGAAAAGCCGCCCCAGCGGTGGCCAAGGCACCACCGCAGACGAATGAGATGAGGACGCGGCTCAGGCGGAGATCAAACACTATCACCTTTAGAGGATGGTCAGAGCCGCCTGGCCCAGAGAGTCCAAGTAGCAAGCCCTGCAGGATCTCCTGGGCGGAGAGATGGGTCCTTCCGAACCAGAGCGCCGCCACCACAGAGAACAGGGACAGGAACACCAGCAATAGCATCTGGAGAGAGAGACGATGTGGCGGACGGCAGGGCTTCATACGGTGTAAAGTACAAAAAAGTACAAAAAAGGGAGCGGCTTGCCGCTCCCTTTGATCTCGCATCTATGTGGCGGACCGGTTTAGAAGAACCAGAGCATCTCGACCGCGAACCTCATGGAGATATCGTCGGAATCGTCGGCATCCTCGAAGTTCCTGTCCTCCACATAGGCCTGGAGGGCCTGGGTGATGTCCTTCGCGCCATCGCCGGGGAGCAGGAATGCGGCACCGCCCTTGATGGTCACGTTCTGATAGAGCTTGTAGGAGAGCTCATTGTTGAACTCGACGCCCATGAAGTCGTCGATGTCGATGTCACCCATCACGCCCATCCTGGCGTAGTAGGCCTCCACAGCTTCAGACTCGTCAAACCACATGGCCATGACATTGCCCTTGTAGGACCACTTGCCCCAGCCAGCCTTGACACCGCCGCCCAGCATGATGAGGCCGGGGTTGTCGAAGTTGGCGCCGCCGTTGATGCCAGCGCCGGAGACACTGCCGTAGTAGGCCGGAATGATGCTGTAGAGCACCTGGCCGAACATGTTGTTGCCGTCAAAGGATATGGACTGCTCACTGCCGAAGGCAGGGGTGAACCTGGCGATACCTGTGGCAGGTGCCCAGCCCTCGAGGTCATCGTCATCAGCATCATCATCACCCTGGGCGTACATACCGCCGATGTGGACCTCGAACTTCTTGATTCCCACGTACTCATGGAGATCGAAGGCGATATCGCCGAAGAAGGCCCAGGAGCTGATGTCGGCATCCATAGTGGCAGAGTCGTAGTCACCAAAGGAGTACACCACCTCCAGAGAAGGCTTCACAATACCGAAGGCGCCCTTGCCCTGCAGGCCGATGAACTGATGGTCTATGTTCCGACCCTTCTGATCATTCTTGTCCCACATATAGAAACCCTCCACCTCGGCGGGACCGAGGTTGTAGGCCAGTTTGCCATACATGAAGGTCCTATCGGAATCCTTGGCGTCAGCCGAGGTTCCAAGGGGATTGTCGGCGCCCAGGCCATAATCGTGGCCATAGCCGGCCTCATCCTCGTCCTTCTTGATGTACCAGACGGCCCACTTGTACTGGTCAACGCCGCCGACGAGACCGACGCCGGGGTCGTCATCGCCATAGACCAAGCCGCCGTAGCCGATGTCGATCCCCCTGGCATCCCAACCAGCCTGGATCCTTGAGTTGAGCATGGGCACGTTGAAGGTGGCGAGCAGGCGCTCGATACCGAACTGCTGGGTCTGCAGGCCATCGGCGAAATCGGTGCGGTCAGCGGTCTGCCTGGCCCACAGGGTGTCATACTCCAGCGCCATGTAGACATCCCAGGCATCGCCCTGGGCGAAGTTGAAGAAGAGCCTGTTCTCATTCCTGAAGTAGCTATCCTTCACATCGCCGGCGCCCTCAGTGAGGTGGCCCCTGCTGTTGGTGGCAAACTTGCCGTTGGGCATGATCTCAACGGCCTTGGCGCCGTCGACGTCATCGCTGAGACCGAAGTCCCTGTTGATCTCTGAAGTGGGGATGAGACGCACCTGTGCGCCCATCTTTATGGTGATGTCACCAACGGTCTGCACCGTAACAGAGCCGGGACCGGCCATGGCTACGGCACCCATGAAAAGCACCGTGGCAACAACGGAAAACAAGGTCAGAATTCCTCTTTTCATTATACATCCCTCCTCGTATAATTTTCTTCTAATCAAAGAGAATCATTCAGCCTTTTTTCTGCAACGAGCCCTCTATCACCTCCTTCCCAACTACTCCTTGGTCATATCCTCCACCATGGAACGTGAAAAAGTCTCCACCCTTTTTTCGTATGCCTCGCGCATGACAGCAATATCTGCAAGCAACTGCTCCATCTCCTTGAAAGTAAGGGACTGCTGGCCGTCGCACCAAGCGGCCTCTGGCTCGGGATGACACTCTACGAGCATCATGTTGGCCCCCACCACCACGCCTTGGGCCGAGGCATGGAAAATCTCCATCAATCCGTCGGGACCGTGGGCCTTGGAGCCTACGGAATGGCTGGGATCCACACAGACCGGTAGCCTGGTGAGACGCTTGACCACAGGAACATGGGCGAAATCCACAAGATTCCTGTGGGGCGCCGCCATCTGCGACTTCACCCCCCTCAGGCAAAAAACTATATTCCGGTTTCCGGCGCTCGCTATGTATTCGCAGGCGTTGAGCGATTCCTCCAAGGTCAGCCCCATTCCCCTCTTGTACAGCACCGGATGATCCGTCTGGGAACCAACCGCCTTGAGCAGCTCGAAATTCTGGGCGTTCCTGGTGCCGATCTGGAGCATCACCCCTGTAGGCCGCCCCGCCTTCTCCAGCTCTTCCTGGATCTCGTCTATGTGCTGCTCCTTGAGGACCTCCATGGCAATGACCTTGATGCCATACTTGCCCGCCAACTCGAATACCCAGGGCAGGCATTTGGCCCCATGCCCCTGGAAGTCATAGGGACTGGTCCTCGGCTTGTAGGCACCCATCCTGGCGGTCACCAGCCCGTGTTCCTTCAGAAACTTGAAGGTCGCCTCGACGTACTCCGGTGTATCCACGGCGCAGGGACCGGCAAATACGTGGAAGGAGTCCTGATCAAAATGGACCCCATTGTAGGTGAACCCCACGGGCACGAGGTGTATGTCGTGCCGCCCTATCTGCCTATATTTGGTGGAGACGCGGATCGCCATCTCCACGCCAGGCATGCTCTGCAACACCTCGATGGGGATGTTGTGAGTGGGCCCTATTAGATGGACCTCGCTGACTCCTCGCGTCTCACCCTGGAGTTCGAGCACCTTCACCTTCACATCGGGGAACTGTCTCAAATATTCCCTGATACGCTGGAACTCCTGGCTGGACGAATCTATGTTGGGTTGAAGTATGAGTATCATGGCACCAAATCAAAAAAACGTTGAAGTCCAGAAACCGGTCACCCCAGAGGGCACAGCGCCTGCGGCCCTGCGGAGGCATACCGGCCTCCTCCCCTAAAATGGGCAGGATTACCTCTACCACCTGACGGCCCACTGGTCAAGGCGGTGCAGTTACCATTTTGTAACATCGAGCCAGGGAGATCAGAGGCCCTCTTTCTGGAGCTCGGATACTAGCCGTCTCTGCCTCTCGGAGAGTCCTGGCGGGACCTCGGCGGCGAGCCGCACGTACAGATCGCCTCGCCCTCCGCCAGGAGCCGGCAGGCCGTGGCCCCTGAGCCTGAAACGCTTTCCACATGGTGTCCCGGCCGGCACATTGAGGCGCACCCGCGTCCCCTCAGGGGTATCCACCTCGGCCTTGCCGCCCAGGCAGAGCATGGAGAAGGGGACCCTCTTCTCCACCTCGAGATCACTGCCGTCCACCTTCACTCCCGGCGGTGCCTGAACGGTTAGAGTCAAATAGAGATCACCTCTTCCTCCAGGGCCCACCGAGCCCTTGCCTGCCAACCTAATCTTCTTGCCCGGCGCCATGTTGGGAGGCACCTTCACTGAAATCCGCTCGGGGCTGTTGGCCGTGTTGATGGATATGAGCTTGGTGGTCCCTTCGACCAGCTCTCTTGGCAGGAGCGGCAGCTCCATTACTACGTCACGCCCTTTTTGAGGAGTGTTCTGGAAGCCGTATCCACTGCTCCTGAATCCTCCTCCTGGGGAGCCGAATATCTGGCTGAATATATCGTCTATGCCTCCTCTGCCACCGCCTCCGCCGGTGAAGACCACCCGGCTGAAGCCACCCAGACCCAGGTCCTCGAAAATGGAGCCGAAATCGAAGTTCCTGAAGATGTCTTCCTGGGAATATCTCTTCTCGAACTCCGCCCCGCCGAAGGTGTCATACTGCCTCCGTTTCTCTGGATCACTCAGCACCGCGTAGGCCTCGTTGATCTCTTTGAAACGCTCCTCGGCCTCCTTGTTCCCCTTGTTCTTGTCAGGATGATATTTCAAGGCCAATTTGCGAAAGGCCTTCTTTATCTCTTCTTGCGAGGCGTCTTTGGATACACCCAGCACCTCGTAGTAGTCTTTCGCCATGATCGCCAATAGTCTCCTCTCTTAGAACTCGTGATCTGCCTTATCATGGCCGACATGATATACTGAAACACCTCTCGGCCGTTCCGGCAGTCCAGGAAAAAGTTAAGATGGATGGGAACCAAGTCAAGAAAACCGTCACAGCCGCATTATTCACCCCAGCGAGTCCGGTTGAAGCCGAGGACTTGGAGAGAGGAGCTTCCATCCTCGAAAGGGAGTGTCCCATCATCCAGCTATCACCACCGCCCGCCCGCTCGGGAAATGCCCCCTTCCCCTACCTCGCCGCAAGAGACGACGACCAGGCGAACATCTTCCTCGACCTCGTCGCCGGAGCTGCGGATCTCCTTTGGGCCGCCAGGGGAGGATATGGATCCATGCGTTGGCTTCCTCAAGTTCTCTCCCGTCTGCCTTCCAGGCCCCCAACAGTGGTGGGATTCAGTGACATCACCTTCCTCCACAGCCTGATGCTCAATAACGGCGGAACCACTATACACGGTCCTATGCTGGCGACCCTCCCGGATACGTCGAAGGAGTCGAGGCAGGCCCTGTTCCAGGCCATGACCAGCGGCCGCTTTCCTGCACTGCGCGGGGAACTCCTCGTGGACGGCGCAGGAAGAGGCAGACTCATCGGCGGGAACCTAACCTGTATCTGCCACTCCATAGGAACTCCCCTGGAACCGCCGTGGGAGGGGAGCATACTCCTCATCGAGGATCACAACGAGCCCCTCTACCGCATAGACAGGATGCTCACCCACCTCCTCCTGACAGGCAGGTTGGACCGCTTGAACGGAATCGCGGTAGGCAGCCTGCACAAAGATGCACAGCAAGCCAAGGAGATAGTTGCGGACCGGCTCGGCGCCATCGGCATACCTATTATATATGGCCTCCCAGTTGGACACGGGCCCGACAACATGCCCCTTAACCTCGGCAGAGACTATTCAATCTCTGGAGACCTTCTCACCCCGGAATAGCCCCGTCCGCTTTCCTGGCTCCCAGCCCACGGGCAAGCAATGTGACCTTGGAGACGTGCTCCAGGCACTCTATCAGGTTGAACGCCTCTTCCGGCCCCTTTCCCCAGGCCACCACTCCGTGCCGTTCCAACACCACGATCCTGGATCGGACGCAAACAGAGGCCACGGCGCCAGCCAGCTCCGGGGTGCCTGGAGAGTAATAGGGAACTGTGGCCAATTCACTGAGAAAGATCTCGGCCTCTGACAAAAGGAAAGGACGCATTGGCAAACCAGAGAGGCTCAAGGCGAGGGTCCAGGGAGGATGGGCATGCAAAACCGCTCCACACTCCGGAGCAGCCGTATATATAGCGGCATGGATCCGCCATTCCGAAGAGGGCCTGCCCACGCCCTGCTGCACGGAACCATCTTCATCAACTAATAGCAACTGCGACTCCTTCACCATCCCCTTGTGGGAACCAGCCGGAGTTATCCAGAAGCCGCCGCCGGCCTTGACGCTGACGTTTCCGTCCAACCCCGCGATCAGGCCGCGGCCGTACAGACGCCTGCAGATCTCTATCACCTGCCGCCGAGGGTCATCCTTCATCAAGCAAAAAACTCCTTCTTGGAGGTGACCTCACTCTTGATCCTGTTGAGTATGGTCGAGAGTGCGCCTATGACGTTCTCGCGGATGTCCCCAGCCACCCCGAGGAACATCACGTCTTCTCCCACCGCCAGCCTGCCCTCGTTTATGTGGGCCTCCACCGCGGTTATTCCAGGAAGCCGCTCTCCATCCTCTATCACCTGCTTCAGCCGCTCCCAGTCCACACTCACCTCCACGCCCGTCACCTTTCGGCCGTCACGGCTGTGGCCCCGGACTATGCCGTTGTGGACCAGGATCATCCCCGCTCCACCAGCAGAACGTTCATTCAGCCGCCTCAACAACGCATTTACATCCATCGCGTTCACCCCCTGGGTCTGATCGATCCCCCTGGCCTGCAGGGTGCATCAATATCTTCTTAACTCCTGGAGGCGCAGAGAAAAAGACCTTGACATAAAATTATAAAGGGACTAAAAAATTCCATTAGAGTGCCGGGTGTAGAAATCCATTATAATCACAAACGGAGGGATAGGTTATGAAACGGTTTCTTATCGGGGTTCTGGTAATGGGATTGCTGCTTCCCGCCTTCGCGTTCGCAGGAGGGTATGGGTCTCCCAGTCCAGAGGAGCTGCTGCAGAGGATAGAGCAGCTCACCAAAGAGCTACAGACGGTGAAGCGGCAGTTGGAGGAAGTCAAGGCGCAGCAGGAAGACGCTATGGACACGGTGGATGAACTCTCTGAAAGCGTAGAGAGCGTCACGGTAGATGGTGTCGGCCGCTTCCAGGTATGGGGTGACTACAGATTCCGCGTGGACACCACCAAGGCAGAGGTGCCTGATTACTGGAACGCCTCTACTATAATGGGCGCTATGGGCGCCTTCTCCGCCATGTCCTCCTCCGAGCTTCAGACTGCGTTGAGCGGCTTCATGGGCTTCTTCAGCCCCGAAGAGATGGCTCAGATCGGAACCGTGCTCGCCCAGTGGGACGGCATGGATACCGCCTCCCGCCAGCAGGCCGTGCAGAATATGATGGCTGCCCTCTCTCCAGAGGAGCAGGCACAGATGCTCACTGCCTTCGGCTATGGCATGACCAGGGGCAAGGACTATCGTAACGACACCCTCTACACCAATAGGGTAAGGATCAACGTCAAAGTGAAGCCCAGTGAGAACCTCGTGTTCAAGGGCCGTTTCGAGGCATATAAGGCATGGGGCATGAGCACCCAGGAGGTGACCTCTGGTGGTGGCATGTTCCCCGTGAACCTCATGGTCAACAACTTCACCTATGGTATCAGGCCGGATGACGGCAGGGTCTATGTGGATCGCGCCTACGTCAACTGGACCAACATCGGCGGTCTGCCCATCTGGTTCTCAGTGGGCCGCCGTCCCACCACTCACACCGTTCCTTCCCAGTTCCGCGAGGGATTGACCAAGAGGGAGGCAAGCCCAACCGGCAACATCGACCTTCCCTTCGACGGTTCCACCATCGGCTACCAGTATAGTGCCCCCTTTACCGGACGTATCCGCTTCTGCTACGGACGCGGGTTCGATTCCGGTTTCAAGGGCCTGGGTGTGGACTCCCAGCTTGATGACACCGATTTCTACGGTTTTGTCTGGGATGTCATTGACGATCCCGATCAGAACCTCCTGTTCGTGATCCAGGCATTCAAGGCTGCCGACGTCATGGACTTCCCCGAGGGGACCATGTTCAACAACGGCATGGGCCAGTGGGTGGACATCAAGGCCACTTCCAACCTTGGTGACATCTACGAGATCGGCACGACTGTACAGCACCAGTACAGGGGCATAGACTACTTCGTCTCCCTGGGATGGTCCATCACCGACCCAAGGGGCAGGAGCAAAGGGCTCTCAGATCCTCTCCATCCCGACAATCCGCCGGTGTTTGAGGGCGTGAGCCTGCTCACCAATCCGGACGGCAAGCTCAATCAGCACACTGGTTGGTCTGTTTACGTAGGTGCCAGGATTCCGTTCGAGCAGTGGAGGAGCAAGTTCGGCATCGAGTACAACTACGGCTCCAAGTACTGGATGCCCTTCCTCCAGGCTGCTGACGACATCTACATGGACAAGAGGGCCACCAGGGGCCACGTGGGCGAAGTGTACTGGATCTGGGATCTCCCCGAGACCCCGCTCTCCAAGTACGCCAGGGCCTTCATGAGGGCTGGCTTCCAGTACTACTGGTTTGACTACACCGGAAGCGGCAACTGGCTCGGCGCCCCTGTGGACGTGGACAAGCTGGACGAGCCTTTCAACGCCCAGCCGTTCGCACCCATCGACCACATGACCAACGGCTACCTCACCTTCGAGGTCTATTTCTAAACGAACCGCCGGTATAATATCCAATGCAAAAACAAAGGGGAGGCAAATAGCCTCCCCTTTTCATTTACAGAGCTTTGAAAACCCGGCGGGATCATGTATTATCTCGCCGCGGAGCAGCGGCTCCGGCAGACCCGCCTAAAACCAACCACAGGAGGATGAGACCAATGCCAATACACGAATTCCGCTGCACGAGCTGCGACTACACCTTCGAACAGCTCATCATGAACAAGGAAGAGATGGAGGCCGTGCGCTGCCCGAAATGCCAGAGCCCAGAGATCGACAAGCTGATGAGCGCGTGCAACGCCGCCATCAAAGGATCCAGCTCAACTTCTTCAGGGAAAGGGGCGGGCCCCTCGGTCCAGCAGCACAGCTGCGAATCTGGGAGCTGCACCGCCATCAACCTTCCAGGCCACGCCAGGTAGCCACCCCTGCGCGCAATGCGAGTGGCTGCACTAATGAAGCCGGGGCGTTAGCCGGTTCAGAAGGACCTCGTAGGATTCGTCGTCGCTGGATATACGCTGTTTCTGCACTGCTATGTCGTAGTCTGCGGAACAGCGCTCCAGGAATGGAGAAAGGCTCTTCCTCCTCACGTCGTGGGTCAGGTATATGGCACCGTCGGGCTTCAGATAGAACTGGAACACCTTGAGCAAGGGAGAGAAGAACCTCTCGTGGAACAGGATCTCCGATCCTATGATGACATCGAACTGCCCAAGCGGCGCCGGAGCGGTCCAGTCCAACAGTGAGAACTCCACCTGCTCGCCCACGCCGTTGACTGCGGCTGAGACCCGAGCGAAGTCGAGTATTTCATCCTTGTAGTCGGTGATGGTGACCTGATGCCCGAAGGCAGCGGCCACTATACCGGATACACCGAGCCCGGCTCCCAGCTCCAACACCCTGCCCTCTGGCGAGGGATCGAGCCGCGACATGAAGAAGCCGAGTACCACCGACGCCTCCCATACCTTGACCCAGAAGGGGAAATCCAGGGAGTTGGCAAAGATGTCCTTGCCGCCTATGAGGGGTTCGAGGTCATTGACCGTGAGGAAGCTGAACTCCTTGCCGCCTATTCCGATTTCTTCCCAATCCAGCTTGAATCTGGACTGGAGCCTTTTGAACACCGGCAGCACTTCATTTGGTATCTCTGGCGAGGCGGTAGAACTCATACGACCCTTCCTTCACGTGATCTCTCGATATCTCATCATGCCGTCACGGCCTTCTGCTTCCTCCGCTCCTTCTGTTCGTAGAAAACGCGGCCGGTGCCCGCAGGGATTAGCCTGCCCATGATCACGTTCTCTTTCAGACCGCGCAGGTAGTCCACCTTTCCTGCAATGGCCGCGTCAGTAAGGACCTTGGTGGTCTCCTGGAACGAAGCGGCGGAGATGAAGCTGTCAGTGGTGAGCGCCGCGCGGGTTATTCCGAGGAGCATGGGCTCTGCCGTTGCCGGGGTCTTGCCCTCTGCCAGCAGCTTCTCGTTCTCCTCTTCGAACCTGGTCCACTCTACCTGTTCGCCCAGCATGAAGGTGCTATCCCCCACACTGGTGATCTTTACCTTCCTGAGCATCTGGCGGACGATAACCTCGATATGCTTGTCGTTTATCTTGACGCCCTGGAGGCGATAGACCTCTTGTATCTCATCCACCAGGTAGCGGGCCAGGGCCTTTATACCCTTGACCCGAAGCAGGTCATGGGGATTGATGACACCGTCCATGAGCGCCTCACCGGCCCTGACGAAGTCCCCTTCGTGGACGTTGATGTGCTTGCCACGAGGTATGAGGTATTCCTTCGGCTCACCGTATTCAGGCGTGATGATGACGCGCCTCTTCCCCTTAAGATCCTTACCGAAGGAGACCACACCGTCGATCTCGGTGATGATGGCGTACTCCTTGGGTTTGCGCACCTCGAAGAGCTCCGCCACCCTCGGCAGACCTCCGGTGATGTCCTTGGTCTTGGTGGTCTCGCGCGGTATCCTTGCCAGTGGCACACCGGCCTCCACATAGTCGCCCTCGTTGACGCCCACGATAGCGCCGATGGGAAGTATATACCGTGCCTCTCCCTTGCCTCCTGGCAGCTTCTTGGTGCGCCCGCGGTCGTCCTTGATCGAAATCCTCGGGCGGTAGTCGCCGGTCCTGGCCTGTATTATCACGCGGCTCGCCTTTCCAGTGACCGGGTCCACCTTCTCCTTGACCGTGACTCCCTCGATAAGGTCGCCGAATTTCACCTTTCCGTCCACTTCGGTGAGGATTGGAATGGTGAATGGATCCCACTCGGCCAGCTTCTTACCAGGCTCCACCTCGTCCCCCTCGTTCACCAGGAGCTCGGCACCATAGATGACGGGATAACGCTCACGCTCCCTGCCATCCGGTGCAACGATCACCAGCTCGCCGTTCCTGTTGAGGACCACCAGACGTCCGGCTGGATTGCGGACCGCGTTGAGCCGCTCGAACTTCACGATGCCCTTGCCGCGGCAGCGGATATCGGCCTGCTCCACCTTTCCGCTTGCAGTGCCGCCGATATGGAAGGTACGCATAGTGAGCTGCGTGCCCGGCTCACCGATGGACTCCGCGGCTATGATACCCACGGCCTCGCCTGGCGCCACCAAAGAACCCCGGGCCAGATCGCGGCCATAGCACTTGGCGCATACGCCGTATGGCGCGCGGCAAGTCAGCACGGAACGGATCTCCACCTTCGTGATGCCTGCATCCTCGATGCGCTGGACCGCAGCCTCGTCGATCTCCTCGTTGGCCTTGACCAACACGTCGCCTGTTACGGGATCGAGGATGTCCATGAGCGCCACCCTGCCCAGGATACGCTCACCCAGCCGCTGGATTATCTCGCCCCCCTCCATGAGATGCTCGATCTCTATACCGT
>WFVQ01000016.1 GCA_015491585.1 Deltaproteobacteria bacterium | reverse complement strand
GGATTAACCTCCTCCCCGTCCTCCTCAGGCAGCTTTATAAGGATGAATTCCCCTCCCCTGAGGCTGGAAACCAAGTCTGCCACTTCTGCGCTCCAGTCTCCTTTTCCTATCACCAGGGTCTTGGCGGGACGCACATAGGTGAGCCGGGCATCCTTTTTAGGAGAGATGGACCGTTCCACCAGAGAAAAGACGGAACCTCTGCCCCGCATCGTCTGCGCCACGGAGAGCGGCATGCCTATGGGGCCTGGGCGCCGGGCGCGGGGATACGTCACTCCCACCTCAAAGGGCCGGAGCTGAGAAAGGCCTCTTGCCGTAGAGGTCACATCTTCCCTTAGAAAGAAGGCCGCGCTGAGGTGGCGGTCGTGAAGCCACCTGCACAACTGAGGCGTGAAGCGATTGGGTGAAGAGTCGAACAGCAGGGCCACCGCTTTGCTGGAAGCCCTCCCCCTGGAATGGACCTGCGCCTTTTCTGGCCTGGGTGCCAAGAGGGCGTAACAGGCGCCTGCTCCTGCCGCTCCCACGATAGCAGCCGCCACCCCCTTTTTCGAAAGTCTGAATCTCTTCTTCATGGCACGGAATTATATTCTATTTTCTTCTGGTTATCACGAATTGGACCAGATCGGCAAGAAACGCCTTCTCTTCGCAGTCCGGCAGTGGGGCCAGGGCCTCCACCGCCTTCTCTCCATAATCCACTGCCTTGGCCTTGGTATCGGCCAAAGCCCCGGTGGCCTCCAGCAGCTCCTTCAGCCGCGCCAACTCCTCGGGGCCGGGTATCCTCCTGCGCTCCAGGAGCCGGGTAAGCCATGCGGCATCGCCGGAATCTGCCCGATCCTGGGCCATGAGCAGGGGGAGGGTGCGCTTGCCCTCGGCCACGTCGGTGCCTATCGCCTTGCCCAGTTCTTCCTCATCAGCGGTGAGGTCGAGGAGGTCGTCCACTATCTGGAATGCCATGCCGAGGTTGGTTCCGTACTCCCACAGGGCATCTGCACCCTTCTCTTCACCTCCGAGAAGGCCGCCGATCTTGCAAGATGCGCCCAGCAAGGCCGCGGTCTTTCTGAAGATCACCTTGGTGTACATCTCCACGGTGTATTCTACAACTGTGGCGTGCTGCATCTGCAGGATCTCTCCTTCAGCCATGTAGGCCACGGTGTCGGCAATGGTGGACGCTATCGCCGGGATCCCGAACGAGGCTGCAAGCTCTATCGCCTTGGCGTATAGGTAGTCTCCGGCCAGGATAGCGGCCCGGTTACCCCAAATCTTGTACGCAGGAAGCTTCCCACGCCTCATTTGACCTTCGTCCACCACGTCATCGTGGAGCAGACTCGCAGCGTGGAGGTATTCCGGAACCGCGGACAAACGGTAGAGAGGCTCCTGTTCAGATCCGCACATTATGCCGGAGATGACGGTGAGGAGTGGCCGGATCCTCTTCCCTCCCGAGCATAGAATATGGCTCGTTACTTCGTTCACAAGCGGCTCGTGTGCCGAGAACTGCTCCTTCAGCGTTTCTTCTATGCGTTCAAGATGATGTGCATGGGACAGGAGGATCCCCCCTTCCTGTCGCGGACTGTTTCGTTCCATGCCTGAGCGGCCTCCTGTGGAAATGGAGTAGAAATAACACAGGGTATCAGGTAAATCTATATGGAATTGCGACATGGCCCAGGCGTTCGTTATTCCCTCGGAGAAAGGGTAGTCATGAAACTCACTCCCATGCTGGAACAGTATCTCTCAATCAAGGAGCAGTACCGGGATGCCATATTGTTCTTCAGGATGGGTGACTTCTACGAGATGTTCTTCGAAGATGCGGAGCTGGCCTCCAGAGTCTTGGAGATAACGCTCACCTCCAGAGACAAGGGGAGCGACCGGAAAGTCCCCATGTGCGGTGTCCCTGTCCACTCGGCCGATGGATATCTGGCCCGCCTCGTGAACGCCGGATATCGCGTCGCGATTTGCGAGCAGGTGGAGGATCCTCGGCAGGCCAAGGGCCTTGTGAGGCGCGAGGTGGTCAAGGTGGTCACGCCCGGGCTCATGCTGTCGGGCGCCGGAGAAGACGACCATGACGCCAAATATATTGTCTGCCTTGCTGGAGACGGGCCTGTGGGCCTGGCCCTCCTCGATCTTTCCACAGGCGAGTTCAGGGCAACCCAGCTTTCGGATGTGGCAGAGGTGGAGGCAGAACTGTCTCGGCTTGAACCCTCGGAGCTCCTGCTGGAGGAGGGAGAGGAGAGGTGGATCGGGAGCGCGGTTGGCTCCAGCTCTCCGTTTGTAACATTCCGGCCCGCTTCCTGGTTCAGGAGGGAGAGGGCCGAAGAGGTGCTGCTCTCCCATTTCCGCGTGGGGACGCTGGATGGTTTCGGGCTCTCGGACATGGATGCCGCCATCCAGGCTGCGGGAGCATTGCTGGCCTATGCCGCCGAGACCCAGAAGAGCGACCTCTCCCACATCAGCGCCCTTCAGCCGTATACACTGGGAGATCATCTCGTAATAGACGAGTCCACCAAGCGGAATCTGGAGCTGGTGGCAAATCTCTTCGATCAGAAGAGACAGGGCTCTCTCCTGCACATCCTGGATCGTACCAGGACCTCTATGGGAAGGCGTTTGCTGAAGCAGTGGCTCCTATATCCATTGAAGTCCAGGGAGGCCGCCTCCGCGCGCCTGGACGCTGTAGAGGCCCTGGTGGAGTGGGAGGGGCTGCCGGAGCTCAGGGGGCTTTTGGACGGCGTGTACGACATACAGCGACTGGTTTCCAGGCTGGTGATGGGAGTGGCAAACGGCAGGGATCTGCTGGCCCTCAAGGGATCGCTGGGACCGGTGGGAGGCCTGAAGGAGATGCTTGCCGGAATGGCCGGGGCCAGTGAAGTGCTCATCCATATCGAGCAGCGGTTGGATCCCCTGGACGAGGT
>WFVQ01000015.1 GCA_015491585.1 Deltaproteobacteria bacterium | reverse complement strand
GTGGACCGCGGCGCCCATGTCGGCATGATGCACGCCAGCCTCCTCAGGAGAAGCCAGCGCCACCCCTCCGGCCACAGGGACCAACTGGGCCACCCAGAGACAAACAATCAGGACAAAGAACCTCGCCACCCAACGCCCCTCGAAAGAACCCGGCATCACACAGCCCTCCCCAACAACTTCTGGGCGATCTCCGCAGCAAAGGCCTCGGCCTTATCCTTGAGCTCCTTGCGGGCAGCCTCTATCTCCGCCCCCAGGCCGCTCATGAGCTCCTCCTTCCTAGCCTGGGCCTCGGCCATGCTCTCATCCATCAACCGCTTCTCCTCTGCCCTCGCCTCGTCCTTGTACTTCTCCCGCTCCTTCTGGCCAGCCACCCTGGCCTCGGCCAGACGCTTGTTGAAGTTATCCACGAGCTGCTGCGCATTCTTCTCATAACTCTCTATCTGCTCGCGGATATCGGACATCCGCGCCTCCCTCTCCTCCAGAATGCGCCGAATGGGCTTATAGAGCAGCCCGTTGAGGACCACCATAAGGATCAACATCATCACTATCTCGACAATGATGGAAAAATCGATGGAAATCATGGGGTCACCCTCTCATTCTCCCGCGATAGATACGTCATTACAAGACGAATGAACTAAATGAGTAGTCATTCATATTTTAGTAACCCTTGCTTTTAATGCATTTCCAACCAGGTGTCAATGCTTTTTTTCTACCGCAAACGTTCATCTCCCCATAGTATCTTGTGCAACTGAAGTTGGAACCTTACCGGGGCCCTATCCTCCAATATCCATTGGGCCAGAAGAGCCGGAGACAGCCTTCCCCAGGCCGGCGAAAAAAGCACGTGGCAGCGCCCGGCCAGTGAGCGGCTCCTAACCAAACTGAGTGACCATTCATAATCTGCTCTCGATGTTATGACGAACTTCAGCTGGTCCCCACTGCCAAGCAGGTCGAGATTGGAGAGCAGGAACGAGTCCGGATGCCCGCTCCCTGGAGTCTTCCAGTCTACCACCTTTACTATCTGCTCCGGGACAGGCTCCAGGGGCAGCGTTCCGTTGGTCTCGAGGAGCACCTCCGCCCCTGCAGAGAGCAATGCATCCATTAGCTCCAGAGCAGCGGGCTGGCAAAGCGGCTCCCCGCCGGTGACCTGGACCAGCGGCACCTGGGACGCGCGCCAAGCCGAGACCAAGGAATCCAGCGGCTCCATCTTCGGGGCCTCCTCCCTGGCGTAGGCCGTATCGCAATATGAACAGGCGAGGTTGCACCCCGAAAGTCTTATAAAAAAACAGGGCAGGCCTGCGTGCAGCCCCTCTCCCTGGAGGCTCAAAAAGGTCTCGCAGACCGCCAGCCTCGCCATCACCAAATATCACTCCCAGTAGGTTACGCCAGTCTGCGGAGTCTCCCCTACAGTCACCCTGGCCACCTCCACGCCATCGAACGACTCAAGGCCCTCGGACACACGCCTGTAGATATAACGGGCCAGCAGTTCGGAGGACGGATTGCTCTCCTGGAAGGCAGGGTGTTCATTTATATTAGTATGGTCCAACTCGTCGAGGACACTGTTGACCACCCTCTTGAGATCGCGGAAATCGATTCCGACGTCGATCTCGTTGAGCCTCTCGGCCCGGACCGCCACCTCTACACTCCAGTTGTGGCCGTGGAGGTGCTCGCACTGCCCTGGATAATTACGAAGATAATGTGCTGCTGAAAAGTGCGTCCTGACAAATATCTCATACATGGCTCTCTCCTGCTATTCAGTCCTGGGCCCGAATATGGCCGTACCCACGCGGACTATGGTGGCCCCTTCCTCGACGGCCATCTCGAAGTCCCGCGACATCCCCATAGAGAGGTGACGGAAACCCTCTGATCCGATCCCACTCCTGATCTCTTCGAACAGGGTCCTCATCCTCCTGAACCACTTCCTGGTGTCTTCTGCACTGCCGACAGGATGTATGGTCATCAGTCCCTGGACATCCAGATGCTCCAGCCGTGAAAGCTCTCTCACAAGACGGGGCGCCTCTTCTGGCATGGCCCCAGACTTGGTGGCCTCCTTTCCGATGTTGACCTGAACCAGCACTTTGGCCACAAGCCCCTCTTTTGCGCACCGCCTGTCTATCGCCACACCGAGTTCCAGGCTGTCCACGGTCTGGATGCAGTCGAACAGCCGCACCGCATACTTAACCTTGTTCTTCTGGAGATGGCCTATAAGGTGCCACTCCGTGCAGGAGCGGACAGGCCCAAGATGTGACAGCTTCTCCCTTGCCTCCTGGACATAGTTCTCTCCGAAGAGGCGATGACCGCTGGCAATGGCCTCCTCCACCGCGGAGACGGGCATCTTCTTGCTGACCGCCACGAGGCGCACATCGGCTGGGTCACGGCCGGCCCTCGCCGCAGCCGCCCTGATCCTGGCCTTTACCTCCTCGAGCCGCGCTGCCATACCACTCATAAACCCGCGCCTCCGGCAACGGTCAAGAGACCGCGCTTCAGCAACTCATCCACCAGATGCGACAGAGGAAGCCCTACAACGTTGGTATAGGAACCCGTTATGGACTCCACCATGAAAGCGCCTATACCCTGGACCGCGTAGGCCCCGGCCTTGTCCAGGGATTCGCCTGTGGACAGATATGCCTCCAGCTCCTCCCTGCCAAGCCTCTTGAGGCGCACCCCCGATTCTACTACGAACGAAAACTCCACGCCGCGATATGGGCAGCAGACGAAACACGCTGTGAACACCTGGTGCTCCCGCCCGCCCAGGAACCGCAACATCTCCCTGGCCTCGTCCATACCAGCCGGCTTGCCCAGTATCCTTCCCTCCAGGGAGACCACCGTATCTGCCGCCACCACCAGGGCGCCAGGGCATTCAGCGGCCACGTCCCGCCCCTTTGCCTCGGCCGCGGTCAAGGCATAGCCGCCGGGCTCGTCTCCCGGCGCAGGCTCCGGTTCATCCACCCTTGACACCACCACCTCGAACTCCAGGCCAAGCATGGAGAGAAGCTCCCTGCGCCTCGGAGAAGCAGAGGCCAGGATCAGGGGCAGGAGAGGCCGAAAAATTCCCTTGCATTCCCGGTGGTGCACTTGGCGACCTCCTCCACGTCCACTCCCTTAACCCTTGCCACCGCCTCTGCTATGTAGCTCAGCCTTGAAGGCTCATTGGTCTTTCCCCGGAACGGAACCGGCGAGAGGAAAGGGCAATCGGTCTCAAGCAACAGCCGTTCCAGCGGGACAGAAGCGACCATCCGGCGGAGGGCCTCTGCCTTGGGGAAGGTGACTATGCCGGTCACAGAGATGAGGAATCCCTGCTCGACAACCCGGCCCGCCATCTCCACGTCGCCGGCAAAGCAGTGAAACACCACCTTTCCTGCTGGAAAGCCCTCTTCGACGAGGATGGACAACACCTCCTCGTGGGCGTCGCGGGCATGGATTATAACCGGCAGGCCCTCCTCGGCCGCGATCCGAAGCTGCGCCCTGAAAATCCTCTCCTGGGCCTGGCGCGACGAATAGCCCTTTGCAAAGTCGAGGCCTATCTCGCCCCAAGCCACCACCTTATCGTCCCGGCTGAGCCTCCTGAGCTCATCCAGGTCCCTTTTGCCCGCCCTCTCTGCATCATGGGGATGGATACCCACGGTGGCGAAGACACATTCGTGCGCCTTCGCGATCTGTAGGGCCCTTGAAGAGCTCGAAAGGTCTATGCCGACTGTCACCACTGCCCCCACGCCAG
>WFVQ01000014.1 GCA_015491585.1 Deltaproteobacteria bacterium | reverse complement strand
CGGCCGTGAAGCAGGTCGTTGCGCTTTAGCAGGGAGGAGACGGCGTCGCCGTCGGTCTCGCCCTTGACAGCGATATCGAGCATTCTTGGCGCCCTCTTCCTGAATTTAAGGGCAAGCTCCATGTGATTGGCCTGGCCTACTATGGAGAGGCGGTGAACCGCTATAAGGTCGTTGGATACGGTCACGTCGATCTCTGCCCTGGACCTGCTTACGCTTCCCTTCGGAGCAAGTATGGCGCCTTTGATGGAGGCCCTGCCCTGGCCCCAAGTGACGCAAAGCCCTTTGGCCTCCGCTGCCAAGGCCGGAAAATAGCGCTCTGGAATCCATCCCTTGTTTCCGATCCACTCCAACACTGTCCCCCCAAGGGTCCCGTTCATCTCGAAATCACCGCTCCAGTGATGCCACGAACGGTGGAAGAAGCGGCCGGTTATGGAAAGCCCGGCATCGCCTGCCACCGGGCCGGCCTTGACAACATGGACCACGTCCGGTGTTATCTCGATCTCTCCCTTGATGGCGTGCAGTGGAAATGGGAGAAGGGGGGTATGGATCACGGCCCTGGGCCGGATGCGGAGCGTATAGTGCCATTCAGGCGGCCTTTTCAACGGTCCGCTTAGCGATCCTGCCAGAATCGAAGATGTTCCGTTGGCTGAGGCCGCGATCTTCTCCAATCTCCCTCTGAGCGACTTATAGTGTCTCAGCAGGGTGAGCAGCTCTTCCATGTCCACCAGGCCCTGGAGTGAGGATATCTCGATGGTGGCGTTGCCATCCCATTTGACGCTGCCCGAGAGCCCGGTCACGCGGGATCTGCCCACGGTCCCGGACACATTCTTGAACGTGACGGATCTGTTTCCTATTTTCACCACTCCCCCGGTGATAGAGATGGGCGCGGCCAGTCTGTCGTAACCGGCGGAGACGCCCAGAGATTTTATCTCTGCAGTGAAACGGTTGTGGTGCAGCCTGGGCCCTATTTGGAAACTGCCGAGGACCCAACCCACATAGTTGCTGATCTTGTCGAGCTCGGACTGGAATGTCCGGTTGTGGACCGTCCGCTTCAGCAGGGGATATAGGTCTTCGAGCATTGCCTTGGTGCGGAGGCTGAGAACGAACGGCGGGTCCGGGCCGTGGAGGCCGAGTCGCAGGGCCGCATCGAATATCTCGCTCTTTCCAAGCCTGCCTTTCAGCCCCTCTCCTGTGAGGATGCCCTTTTTGATGGCGATTGGGCCGGCGAGATCTTCGAGGTGGAGCTCGACTCCAGGTATCATTACCTCGCCGTCCTCGACGTCTATTCCGATGTCCAGGGCCTGGAGATGTGAGAGATCACTCCTGGGGCCAGAGAATTTGAACGAAAAACGGGTGGCCTGGCCGGCGAGAACGATATTGGTCACCTTCGTCAGGTTCTTGGAGGGGGGGAGGATCTCCAGGAGCGTTCTTCTCAGGCTGGAGAGGTCGAGTCCCTCTCCGGCGAGGTCCATATCCATCCAGGAGCCTTCGTGCCGGTAGGCAACATGCCCCCGTAGCCCTTTCAGGGCAGGGGCCGCCATCTCCAGCTCCTTGACCTCCAGTTTCCATCCGGCTTCGTCTTTGTTCAGGGAGAGGTGGAAGGAGCTGCATGCCAAGGGGGTGGAGGGATGGTTTCCTCCCTGCCCAGAGCGCACTATCAGGCATGGGACGTCCCCCTTGATATCAGCATTCAAGATCTTGCCTCTCTGGCCCTCGGCGTCGAAGACCATATTGATCACCGCCTTCGATGGCCTGCTCTTCACTCCCATGATGGACAGGAGCCTGGAGAGCTGGAACTGCTCCACTACGCCTGTGGCCTGGAATTCCCTTGAGGAGAGCCGGAACTTCCCGAGCAGGGAGAAAGAGCGGACGAATTGGGACCTCCCTTCTATGGAGTACTGAAGCAGATCCGCGCCAGGACGTCCTTGCTTTACAGAGCCTGCGGAAATTGCGATATCGGCCAGTTGACGGCTATTGCCCCCCTCGCGGCCGTACAGCCTGAGCCTGCCGTTGGTGAGCGTTATCTTGCTCAACCGGAACAGTGCGGGAGAGAGCACCGGCCGCCGTTCCCTCTCCTCTGGCAACGGAGGCGCCTCTTTGGAGTGTGACTCGCCCCCGCCCTTCTTTTCCGCCGCCTTTTTCCTCTCAGGAAGGTGGATGGATACCTGGGGCGAGTCGATGTGTATGGCCGCAGTTATGACTCTTCCTTTGACGAGGAATTCCAGATCAGGATAGAGGCGCAGTGCGGCGGCCTTGGCCCCGAATCCTTCGCCCTCTATCTCGGGGGCCGTGAAAACCACAGCGGGATGGGGAAGCCACTGCCAACTCGCGCCCTCAACCGTGAGATCATATCCTGTCTTCTCCCGGATTTTCTGGGCCAAGTGGGTTTGTATCTCCTCCACTTCCACGAGGTAGGGAAGAATTAAGAGCAGCAGAAGGATGAGTGAAAGGAAGATGGCTGTGAGCAGGAGGCCGCGTTTCATATCTGCCACTTTTCTCCCTCAGCGGCCTCGCTGGCGAACCGACACAGGGTAGGGGCCGAATCCCCCTCGTCCAGGGAGCGCAGCAATGACGACAGCAGAGCGAGCGCGGGCCTGAGATAGGGGCGAAAATGGGGCTTGCCCATGAAAAAACCCAGTTTCGCAAATGCGCCCGTGGCCTGGAGCAGGCGGAATACGGCCAAGGGGAGGAGCCGCGGTCCCTCTTCTCCGTTGGCCCTCGCAACGTCCAGGAAGTGGGAGGCCAACAAGGTCCTCTCTTCCCAAGAGAAGGAGAGGTAGGGATCGAATATCAAAGAGCCGGCATCATAACCCATCGGCCCGAGCCTACCGCCCTGGAAGTCGATGAACCAGAAGCGGTGTCCCTCCTCGGATACGAGGATGTTTCTGGATTGAAAGTCCCGGTGAAGGAAGAAGCAGTTCCTGATACCGTCCAGCATGGCTGAGAGTTGATACAGCTCTCTTTCGAGGACGTTCAGGAGTGGCCTTTCCGCCTTCACCAACCTCTCACCGAACCAGTGGAGGAAGTATCGCCCCTCTTTTTCAAACGCAAAGCCGGCATCGTACACAGGCGTCTCCCAGCACCACTCCTGCCGGAATCCTCTTGAGCCGGATATGGCCATCTCAACTTGGTATTGTATCAAGACTTTATATAGAGAGAGAACAGACGTTGTTTCACCGGATTCCATCTTTCTGTTCGCCCACTCCTGCAAATGGATGCCTGGACACTCCCGCACCACCACGATGCCCTCTCCTGGATGGAAGTGTAGTATCTCAGGAACCGGAATGCCAGCCCTGAAAAGGTGGGCGCCGATGTGGCCGAAGGCCCGTGCTTCCGCGCGGCCGCTCTCGCCTGGCGATGGGAGGAAGACCACGCACGGGGTTCCATTCCATCTGCCTCGGAAAGGACGCCTCTGGGAACCGTCCGGCGAAAGGGGTTCAATAATTTCCAGTTGAGGATAATATGTCCGCAAAGGGGGCGCTAACTTGGTTCCCATCTCTTTCTCGCTACTCCAAAGGAGGAAGTGTGGCCAGAACGGTATTTGATATAGTTCGTCTCACCAAGAAAGACAACTGCGGGGAGTGCGGCTTTCCGACCTGCATGGCGTTCGCGGCGGCAGTGACCTCTGGGGCCGCTCCGCTCTCGGGATGTCCCTATGTGCCCGAGGAGGCACTGGACGGCGAGGTAGCCGGCTGGGGCGACGGCGTGGCCGAGACCGCCCTGGTAAAGGAGCTAAGGTCGAAGGTCAAGGGT
>WFVQ01000013.1 GCA_015491585.1 Deltaproteobacteria bacterium | reverse complement strand
GTCATGGTCTCATGCCCGCCACCCATTTCCGCCATCATGGTGGAGAACATCCTGAAGAGGTCAGGCGGTTCCACGGCGGGTGCCTCCTCGGCAGGACCTTCTCCCAGGAACACGGAGGCGTGCCCGGAGCCGTCCATTGCCGTGGCCCTGAGCTCCGATGCGCCGGCGCCCGCTTCCAGGATCAGGTCATAGGTCTCGGCGACCGCTATCGGAAGCCGCTCCACCTCCACCGGCACCACTGGCTGGCCGTCGGCACTCACTATGCGCATAGGGCCACGGCCCCAGGTGAGCACGAAGTATGTAGAGGTGGAGCCGTTTACTATCCTCAGCCTGATCCGCTCGCCTGCGGACACCTCTGGGAAGCGGAGGGCCGTCATGCCGTTGACCAGGAACCGGTCGTAATAGACGTCGGAGACGTCCATTGGAGGCATCCGGTGAAACGACTGCCGCAACCTGTCCCAAAAGGCCCCTCTGGATATCACCCTGTCCCAACTCTGGGCCGTCCCCTTCCTGATGGAATACCATTCACTTCCCCGCTTCAGCGTCCTGAGGACCTCGTAGGGACTCTCGTCGGTCCAGTCCGACAGCACCAGTACGAGCTCGCGGTCCACCTCTTCGCCGGCCCTCGGCTTTCTGGGCCTTATGACTATGGCCCCATACATTCCCCGCTGCTCCTGCAGGTTGGTGTGCGAATGGTACCAGTAGGTGCCGGACTGCCTGAGATCGAAGGTGAAGGTGTGGCTCTTTCCAGGAAGGATGGGCATGGTCGTGACATAGGGGACTCCGTCGTACTGGTTGGGAAGCAGTATGCCGTGCCAGTGGATGGAGGTCTCCACATCCATCTCGTTGTGGACCGTGATCACGGCGGTGTCGCCCTCGTTGAAGAAGAGGATGGGGCCTGGGATGCGCCCGTTGATGGCCATGGCCTGCCTGGCCTGGCCGGTGAACCTCACCTCCTTGTAGCCCACCGTGAGATCATATCTGACCACCTCGGCTCCTGCCAGCCCCACCATCAGGAACGCGATGAAACCGAAGACCATGACCGACGCGCAGCCCCACCTAACCATCTCTCCTCCTCCAATCGCGCGGCTCCACGCCGCTCTTGTCTATGGCGTAAGAACCGGGATCTCCTGTCACAGGAAGGAGCAGACAGGCGCCGAGGCCGAGCCTGGACTCGTCCCTGAACTGGGAGAGGCCTATGGTCATGCCCAGGTGACCTGCTGCCGGCTGGTCCCGGTATGTGCCGAAGATCCTGTCCCACCAGGGGAAATTGAAGCCGAAGTTGCTGTTGGTCTCCCGTATGGTCACCGAGTGGTGGACCCTGTGCATGTCTGGCGTGACCACAAGGAGCCGCAGCCACCTGTCCAGGGAACGGGGCATCCTGACGTTTCCGTGGTTGAACATGGCTGTGGCATTGAGTAGCACTTCGAAGGCCACCACGGCTGTCACCGGAGGCCCCAGTGCGGCGACAGCGCCCACCTTGATCCCCAGGGAGATCAATATCTCCGCCGGGTGGAATCTCAACCCTGTGGTGACATCGATGTCCAGGTCGGCGTGATGGACCATGTGCAGCCGCCAGAGGAGCGGCACGGCGTGGAACATCAGGTGCTGGAGATATATGACCAGGTCCAGGGACAGGATACCCAAGGCCACAGAGGCCATGCCCGGCTCCATGTAACGGTTTAACAGGCCCCATCCGGCCTGCTCGGCTGCCACTGCCGCCGCGACGGCGGCACCTGGAGCCGCCAGGGCCACCACTCCGTTGTCCAAGGCTATGATTCCGAGATTGGTAATCCACCTCTTGGCCTTGGACACCGTGAGCGGCCGTCTGGGCGCTATCACCTCCCAAACGGCCATCACCGCGAACACCGCCGCAAACGCCGCGAGGCGCAGCCACGTCACCTGATCCATCTCAATCTATCCTGGCGCCCCTGAGGCGCAGAGCGTTTGCCACCACCGAAACGGAGCTGAAGCTCATTGCAGCGGCCGCGATCATCGGAGAAAGGAGTATCCCAAACCTGGGATAGAGGACTCCAGCGGCCAGGGGCACGCCGAGGGCGTTGTAAACGAAGGCGAAAAAGAGATTCTGCTTGATATTGCGCATGGTGGCGCGGCTCAACCGCCTGGCCCTGACTATACCCATCAGGTCTCCCTTGACCAGGGTTACCCCTGCGCTCTCCATAGCCACGTCCGTCCCGGTTCCCATAGCGATCCCCACGTCGGCCTGGGCCAGGGCCGGGGCGTCGTTGATGCCGTCTCCAGCCATTGCCACCACCCTTCCCTGGGCCTGGAACTCCTTTACCGCCTCGGCCTTCTGCTCTGGGAGGACCTCGGCCACCACACCGTCCAGCGACAGCTTCGCTGCCACGGCCTCTGCGGTGGCCCGGTTGTCGCCGGTGAGCATAACCACCTTCAGCCCCTCCCTGTGCAACTCTTCTATGGCCCTGGGAGTGGTCTCCTTTATGGGATCGGCCACTGCAACCAGCCCGGCAGGGCGCCCGTCCACTGCCACGAACATCACGGTCTTGCCCTCTTTCCGCATGGCATCGGCCTCTTCATGGAGTGCCGATACGTCCACCGAGGCATCCTCCATGAGCCGGGCGTTGCCCAGCAGGACCTTCCGGCCTTCGACCTCTCCGGAGACCCCCTTTCCTGTGTGAGACTGGAAATCGGCGGGCGGGGCCGGTTCCACGCCCATGTCCCTGGCCCCGGCCACTATGGCAGATGCCAGGGGGTGTTCGCTTCCCATCTCCAGCGAGGCAGCCGCGGCTATGAGCTCGCCCTTCTCCATCCCCTCTGCCGGGACCACGTCCACCAGGCGGGGCCGGCCCTCGGTGAGGGTGCCGGTCTTGTCCACCACCAGGGTATCCACCTTCCGCATGGTCTCGATGGCCTCTGCGTTCTTGAACAGCACTCCCATGCGCGCGCCCTTGCCTGTGGCAACCATGATGGACATGGGTGTCGCCAGCCCCAGCGCGCAGGGACACGCTATGATCAACACAGAGACCGCCGCTATGAGGGCGTGTGCCAACCTGGGTTCAGGCCCGAACATGAACCATGTGGCGAATGCGGCCGCCGCCACGAGCATGACCAGGGGCACGAACCAGCCTGCGACCACGTCCGCCATCTTCTGGATGGGCGCCCTGCTGCGCTGGGCCTCGGCCACCATATTGACGATCTGGGAGAGCAGGGTATCGGCCCCCACCTTCTCCGCCCTCATGAGCAGGGACCCGGTTGTGTTGACCGTGGCGCCTATCACCTTGTCGCCCGGTTCCTTCCTTACCGGCACGGGCTCACCGGAGATCATGGACTCGTCCACCGCGCTGGTCCCCTCGACCACCACGCCATCAACTGGAATCTTCTCTCCAGGGCGAACCCGCAAGACGTCTCCGGGCTGCACGTGCTCCAGGGGCACGTCTTCCTCCGAGCCGTCCTCGTTAACCTTCCTGGCGGTCTTGGGCGCCAGGCCCAGCAGGGCCTTTATGGCCGCGCCGGTCTGGCTCCTTGCACGCAGCTCCATCACCTGGCCAAGGAGTATCAGGGTGACGATCACCGCAGAGGCCTCGAAATATACCCCGACCAGCCCATCTGGCGAACGCATGGTCTCTGGAAAGATACCAGGAAACAGGACCGCCACGAGGCTGTAGAGATATGCCACCGACACCCCGAGGCCGATGAGCGTGAACATGTTGAGGCTCCTGTTGACCACCGACTGGACCCCCCGCACAAAGAAGGGCCAGCCTGCCCACAGAACCACGGGGGTAGATAGGATGAGCTCGATCCACTGCAGAGCGCGGGGCGAGGCCCACCGCTCGATCACCGACGCACCAGGGATCATCTCCCGCATGGCTATGATCACCAGCGGCACCGTCAATACGGCACCGACGATGAAACGGCGCCTCATGTCGTCGTATTCGGGATTGGACTCCTCCTCGGCGGGTGGCCCCACTGGCTCCAAGGCCATGCCGCACTTGGGACACGTTCCAGGTCCTTCCTGGACCACCTCTGGATGCATGGGGCAGGTATATTTCGCCGCTCCCGGCTGCGGCAGCATGGGCTCCAGGGCCATGCCGCACTTGGGGCAGGTGCCGGGGCCGTCCTGCACCACCTCTGGATGCATCGGACAGGTATAGCGGCCCTGCCGGCTCTCAATATGGGAATGCGCTGCATGTCCCTCCCCTGATGGCGCCGTTTCAGAGCCCGCTGCCTGCCCGGCAACGTAACGGCCTGGATCTTTCAGGAATTTCTCCTTGCAGTGGGGAGAGCAGAAGTAGTAGCTTCTGCCCTCGTGTTCCAACTCCTCGAATCGGCCCTCCTCGTCTGTGGACATGCCGCAGACGGGATCGACGTAACGGTGCCCGGTTCCTCCTTCGTGGTCTCCGTGGGGGTGGGCTGCACAATGTGGACATCCAGCATGCGGTCCCGTGTTATCCATGACGTTCTCCTTTCCGCACCTCTTCAGGGTGCATGATGACCATTATCGTCCGCGTCGATATGCCGACCACTATGCCGAAGAGCACCATCCCAACCAGGCCCAGGAGGACGCTTACCGCCTTCCCTGCAGCCGTTGCCGGTGCTATGTCGCCGTACCCCACTGCGAGGGCGGTCACCACTGCGAAATAAAGGGAATCCAAAAAACCTATGGACTCAGCCAGGGAAAAGAGCCAGGCCAGAAGCACCACCACCGCTCCCAGAGCTGCCACTACCTGCCAGACGTGCCTCAGGCATCTGAAGAACCCTGTGATGAACTCGAAAAAAATCGTCATATCAATAAT
>WFVQ01000012.1 GCA_015491585.1 Deltaproteobacteria bacterium | reverse complement strand
CCCTCCAACGATGACGCCCAGCACCAGGGCCACGAAGAGACCGTCCAGGAAGGCCCTATGTTCCGGCGAATCCTCCCCTGAATGGACCATCTGGCGGCGGATGAGAAAATAGGCGGCGGCGAAACCCACCAGGTACATCAACCCGTACCACCTGGCGGCAAACGGCCCTATTCTGAAGATTACCGGATCGATATGGGGGTAAGGGATCATTCCTCCCCGTCCTTCTTCTCCTCCTTCTCCTTCTTGGGGATGAGGGGTACCACACGTCCAGGGGTCTTGGGCCTCTGCTGGACCCCTTCGTCCCGCTCCAAGGGCCTGCCGTTCCGCATGGCCACCATATCCATGAGCTTGTGATACTGCTCGATGAGGGAACCGTTCAGGTCGCTCTCCAGGACGAAGCAGGAGACCTTGCTGCGCTGTATCCTTACGCTGGAGGTGGTCATGGCCGAGAGTATGTGGGGATGGACCACAGGCCCTTTCTGCTGGTCGTAAACCACGGTGCACGGGAAGAATATGTCAAAGAACGAGGCCTTCTCCAGGGCGAAGATCACCGTCTCGGTCTGGCGGTTGTAACGGACCTCACCGAGGATGAGGCCAAGCCCCTCCACATTGAGGAGCACCAGTTCCCGGGCGTTCTGTCGCAGCTTCATCTCACGCCTTCCCTCTCTTCTTCCGTCTTCGCCGTCTGCGTCGCCTCTTGGACGGGGCCGAGGAGCTGTGGACGGTCACCGCCTCCTCTCCCCTGACAACATCCCTCACCATCTTGTAGAGCTCCAAGGCGCTCTCGAAGGTGGGCTTGTTCACCACCCGCTTCGGCCAGTTCCCTCTGGCGTAACAGAGCCCGATGGGCCACTGGCTTGCCAGGATCTGGGCCGCTGCGTCCTGCACCGCCCGCCGGAAATCGAAAGGCGCCAGGAACTCCATGAGCAAACCCCTGGCCTCGTGGGTGGGCCATTTCAGCTTGTTGCTCTCCAGGGCAAGCCACTCCGGCGCCGTCAGCAGCCGCGGCATCACCAGCAGGGCGATCAGCAGCGGCTCGTCCACCGTCTCTCCCTGGGAAATTAAACCATCGAGCCCCTTGAGCAACCCCTCCAGCAGGTGGAGCACCCGCCTCTCCTGATCCTGGTCGAGGCCCTGCCAATAGGCGGGAAAGAGCTCCTGGAGGAGCCCTGCCCTGTAGGCCAGCCTGGCCCATGCGGCGCTCTTGCCTGAGTTGAGATCCTTCAGCCACTCGTCCCGCACCCTGTGGATGGAACAGAGGCGGATGAGGCCTCGATGCTGCTCCAGGGCCTCCCAGGTGGCGGGCTCAATGGTGAAGCCGGTGCGGGCGGCGTGGCGCACCGCCCTCATCATCCGCACCGGATCCCTGATGAACCTCACCGAGGGCTCTCCAATGGTCCTTATAATGCCGCGCCTGAGGTCCTCCATGCCGCCGACGTAGTCTATGATGGAGAAGTCGGCGATATTGTAGAAGAGGCCGTTGATGGTGAGATCGCGGCGGAAGGCGTCCTCCTTGGGGGTCCCGTAGATCTCGTTTTCGGAGAGCCCCAGGCGGGCCGCCTCCCTGTCGTCGAACTCTATCTGCCGTCTGAAGGTGGAGACCTCGATGATCTTGCGGCCCCGGAAATAGACATGGACCAGCCGGAACCGTTTGCCGATGATGCGGCTATAGCGAAAGAGGCGCCGCACCTGCCGCGGAGTCGCGTTGGTCCCCACGTCGAAGTCCTTGGGCCGGCGGCCCAGCAGCAGGTCCCGAACGCTCCCCCCCACAAGATAGGCAAGATAGCCGTGATCCTTGAGGCGATAGAGGACCTTCAGGGCCTCCCTGTCCATGTCTTTCCGGCTGACGCAGTGTTCCGGGCGGGGAATTATGGTGGGCCCCCTCCTCTTCAGAAGAAATAGGTTGGGTTGCTCTACGATTGTTGCTTCCATGATCGCTCTTGACTCCCCGGGATGGTACTCGTTGACTCATCCTTCCTCAAGGGCTCCCCGGCCCTCACTTCCCCTTTTTCCCTTTTTGGGCT
>WFVQ01000011.1 GCA_015491585.1 Deltaproteobacteria bacterium | reverse complement strand
GGGCATCGGTCCGCTTGATCCATTCCGCCAGGTCCGCGGAGCCGTCCCACTGGCAGATGCCCATGCTTATGCCCAGCCGGTGCCCGTCAGGGGTCGAGATGGCCATCCCGTCGATTTCGTTGATGATCCGCTGGGCCAGGACCTTTGCCTGCTCCAGTGAGGTGTTGGGCATTAGGAGGGCGAACTCGTCGCCTCCCAGCCTGGCCAGCAGGTCGGTGGACCGTATGGTGGAGGAGATGGTGTCAGCGACCCTTTTCAGGGTCTCGTCCCCGGCATCGTGGCCCAGGGTGTCGTTTATCTCCTTGAAGTGATCGAGGTCCAGTATGGCAAGGGAGAGAGGCCGCCTGTAACGCATGGCGTCGGCTGTTGCCTGTTCCACGGTTTCCTGGAACACGCGCCTGTTGGGCACGCCGGTCAGGGCGTCTATGCGTGACTGCTGATAGAGTATCTCGTAGTAGAGGACCCTCTCCAGGGTTCGTTCAAGTATCTCCAGGCCCCGCTCTATCACCTGGGCCTCCCACGGTCGGAACGGCGCCTCGTTCCTCAGTACCAGCACCATGCCGCGGCCGTGGGGCGTCTGGAGTTCATGCACGATACAGTGGCCGTCAGCGCAGCCGCAGCTCCTGTTTTTCATGACCGCCTCTGCCCGTGATATGGTGACGTGCTTGTTCGGGCCGTGGGATGAGCAGAAGAAGTGGCTCCTTCCGGTTCCGGCATCGCTGAATCCGACGAGGTCGTGGGGCACCACCCTGCTCAACCAAACGGCGAAGCCGTCTATGGCCTCATCCAGGTCCACCACATTGGCCAGCCGCTTGTGCAGGGCGTTTTCAATGGCCAGCCACTGCATCTCCACGCCGTTGTATCTGCTGCTCCCTGTAGAGGCCGCGGAAAAGGGGAGGTAGAGTATCTCCTTCTGCTCTTGAGTAGTCACTTTCTGGCTCAGCATGGGCTCGATCCTCTCTCGGTCTCCTTTCTATTGAGTGGTTCACAGAGGAGATAAGCCAAATCCGTGCCACAGCGTTTAGACATCGCAATCGTGTCAGCGATCCAGTAAATCCAGCCAGGACGAGGGGCCGATGGGCAAAAAGTGCCGGTGCCGGGATGCTTTTACCGTGACAGCGTTGGTCAGAGAGTGTTTGTGAAGATGATGATGTCAAATTTATGACGATGGTTCACCGCCCTTTCAGGGGGCAGCGGTCACATGAGGGGAGCCGTTTCTTGCAGTAGTTTTTCCCCAGGGCCACGAACAGGGCATGATATTCGTTGAAGAGGCTGGTGTCGTGGGGGAGGTGTTCCATGAACAGGGCCCTGGCTTCTTCATAGGTGATTGTCTCGTCAACGAAGTCATGGCGGGAGAGGACGCGGACGGTGTAGGCATCCACCACGAATGTGGGGAACGAGCCCGCGTATAGGAGTATGCTGTCGGCAGTCTCCGGGCCTATGCCCTTGACCGAGAGAAGGAACTCTCTTGCCTGGTCCATCTCCAGGGAGAAGAGCTGAGGGAGCCCCTCCGGGAAGCTGTTGAACAGGGCGTCGGTGAAGTTCAGGAGCCTGCGCGCCTTGATGTTATAGTATCCCGCGGGGCGTATGAGGTCGGCCAGTATCTCCACTGGTATGCGGGACACGGCCCGCAGGTCCAAGAGCTCCGCCTGTTTCAGCCTGGCGATGGCCTTGGCCACGTTCTGCCAGTTGGTGTTCTGGGTGAGGATGGCGCCGATGCAGATCTCGTCCGCTATATCTCCTGGCCACCACCCCTGCGGACCGAAGTGGGAGTAGAGCTCCCGGTATATGTTGTGGAGCGCCTCGCCTGTCGTGGAGCGGGGTGGCGGGAGTTCCTCTGGAACCATCAGTTGTTCCTGACGAAGAAGACGTAGATCCAGACCACCACCACCGCCATTAGTATGGCCAGGAAGTTGGCCAGATCCTTGAGCGAGAGATACTCGGCGCTGGTGTCGGGAAGGGTATAGGCTATGGCGCACCATATTGCGATGGCGCCGCATATCACCGCCATTGTGCGGACCATCCCGAAGAAGAGCATCACGCAAAGCGCTATGACCTCCACCAGAATCGCCAACGGCTGCATCAGGAAAGAGATGGGGTCTGTATCTGCGAGATGTTGAACGATGTTCTGGGTCTTTACCAGTTCCGCAAGGGTGTCCCAGTCTATCTGCATGGCATGCCCCTTTCTCCAGGCCGTGTCCGCCTGTCTTGAAGGAAAGTCAGCGAAAAGTCTATAACATTTTGGCCGGGCTGGCAAATGGCCTGCCCTCGTCCAGTGGTTCTCTATCCTTTATCGTGATAAAGTCCATTCTCTATGATCCCGCCGGCGGAATGGCAGGGTCGTATGGAGTCCGGCCCCTGGGCCGTAGTGAAAGAGGTCCCATGATATACAGCCAGAT
>WFVQ01000010.1 GCA_015491585.1 Deltaproteobacteria bacterium | reverse complement strand
GCTGACCAGACGAGAGCCCGGCCGCCACCCGGCGCCAAAAGATCCACCATTGCAAGCGCACGGAGAGCTCTTTGGGATAATAGACTCCTTTAAAGAAGAGAGGCCATATCTTCTTGATCCGCCAGGGATCGCTGGGATCGCCGGTGCCTGGCCGCAGGGTGTAACCCAGGAGGTTGAGCCAGCGGATTTCGTGCTGCGCCGATCTCTTGCGATGGTCCTCCAGCTCTATCAAGGAGTCGAACAATGCCCTGAGCACGGCCACACTCCAGAGGGCGCGGCCCATCCCTATTATCTCCTCCAGCAGGGGGAATGCCCTTGACAGCCTCTCGTGTGCCTTGGCCGAGAAGAGGGATTCCAGTAGCTTGCCTCCCTTGGCGATGGCATCCAGGTCTTCCGGAGTAAGGGTCTGGGCGTTCTCTTTGCCGGATTGGACCCCTTCAACGCGCACCCCTTCGACGAAGTCTTCTTCTTTGTCCTCTGATTTTCTTAATTCGAACTGGAGGCGCCACTTGTGTGGTGAGTCAAGAGACTTGCAAGAGACCTCCAAGGTGCCTACAGGACTCAGAAAGACCTCAATGGCAACCGGTATTTCCGCCAGGCGCCGTTTTTTCCCGAAGTTCAACACGGTCTGCAAAGGGGGAAGCCGGTGGAACTCCTTCTCATCAATGGACACTATGTCTCCAAGGGCGTCATCCGGTCGCATGGTGGATGAGTAGAGCGTAAAGTTCACCGGCTGGTTCGCCCTGGCCATGAAGCTGCGTTCCAGGCTGAGCGTGGTGCCTTCCTCGGCACCCCTGGGGACCAAGCACACCCCTGTGCCTTGCCCTTCTTTTTTTTGTGTCTCAACTAATATATAGAAGGAACGCGCCGAGCCTCCTGCTACTTTCAAGCCTATGCCTTTCTGAACCAGGCCGTAGTATGCAGCGCCAAGGGATATGGCAAGATCGAGGGAAGCGCTCTGAAGCCGCTTTATCTCTCTACCCGCCCATTTGGATACGATTTCCACTATCCTGCGGCGTATCGGCTCTGGCGTGAGCGAACCGCCGTTGAAGAGGATGGCGGTGGGCATGACGCCCTTTCCCTGTTTGAGCAAAAACCTGGCGAGGTGACGAGTTATGGCGGGATCGCTTTCATAGGGAAGGGCACCTGGACGGGCGGAGCGGACAGGGCCAGAATCTGGGTCGAAGGAACGGATATCTAATTCTGGAAAAAAATCCCTTTCAAGGAGTTCCTTCAGTTCTTCCCTGTCAAGTTTGGCAGATACCATCCCGCCCACGAGAGATCGCCCTCTCCCCGCTATTCTGATGGTGTATTCTTTGTCGCCGGTGTGCAAGAGATGCTCTTTGGCCTTCCTGCACTGGTGGAGGAGTTGCTGCCACCTCATGTGGTCGAGGTTTTCGCCGATCCTTTTTTCCATCATCCTGGCGATAGCCAGGTCTATGTTGTCGCCTCCCAGCAGGAGATGTTCCCCTACAGCCAAGCGTTCGAGTGCCGGGGATCCGTCTTCCCCCTCGCACCTGACCAATGTGAAATCGGTTGTACCGCCTCCCACGTCGCAGACCAGTATGGTGTCGCCAGGCGAGATGAACTCCTGCCAGTCCTCCTCATGGGCCGATAACCAGGCATAGAAAGCAGCCAGGGGCTCTTCCAGTAGCAGGGTCTTGGAGAGCCCGGCCTGTCTCGCCGCTTCCAAGGTGAGTTCCCTGGCAGCTTGGTCAAAGGAGGCTGGTATCGTAACGACGGTCTGTTGCTCCTCCAGGGACAGGGAGAAGCGATGTTCCCACGCCTCCCTGATATGTTGAAGGTAGCGGGCCGAGGCTTCGACAGGGGATACCTTGTCGTTTACTGCATTGCTCCCCCAGGGGAGTATGGGGGCCTTGCGGTCCACTCCTGCATGGCAGAGCCAGCTTTTTGCCGAGGAGACCAGGTACTCTGGCGACAGGGCCCCCTCCTCCCTTGCATAGACGCCCACCGCATAGTCCCGTTCAGGTGCCCACGGAAGGGCGAGGTCCGTCTGTTCCCGGACGTATCTTGCGGGCAGGTACAAGAACGATGGGAGGGTTGGGTGAGAGGCGAGCCTCCCGCTTGAGACAAGTTGCGGGATTGGGAAAGAGTCGATGGTCAGTGCTCCTGGATCCGTATCTCCCAGGTCCACGTATCCAACGGCACAGTTGGTGGTGCCGAGATCGATTCCCACTACATATCTCTCTTTCATGGAGCGGTATTATAAAACAGATTCCCTTGCCCTGCACGGCGGCAGGGCGTGCACCTCGTTTACCGCCACCTGCTGCTTGCGAGCGCATGGAGGTGGAAGCATTTGGAAAAGGGCAGCAGGAAGTGCATTATAATCGGGGCTATTTGATGCCAGAAGGCGCAGAATCATATGGGAGCTTTTGGTGCAAGGAGGAATTTCAATTTTTCCTTGCAAGCCCATTTGATTTTTGTATAATAAGTTTTAGCTTGATAATGGTTGGAGGGTTTTGTGAAGTCTGCCAAAGGAGAGAAAGCATGGCGGTAAACAAAAGTGATCCTATTTATCCGATCAGCGTTGCGGCAAAGCTGCTGGGAGTTCATCCGAGGACTCTTCGTATATATGAAGATGAGGGGCTTATCAAGCCTGCGCGCCAGGGTAACAAGCGGTTTTTTTCCCAGGATGACATAGAGTGGGTTAAGTGTTTGAGGCACTTGATCCATGACGAGGGGATAAGCATCCCGGGCATCAAGAAGCTCCTTGAGCTCAGTCCCTGCTGGGAGATCAAAAATTGTCCTGAGGAAAAGCGGAATAGCTGTTCCGCGTATGTGGATCGTACCAGGCCTTGCTGGGAGAGGGCCAATACCGCCTGTGCCAAGGCGAAGAAGCACTGCGAGAATTGCGAGGTCTATGTATCCGCCATGAAGGAGGCCAAGGGGACCGCAGAGGATTGTACGCATGTTCAGGAGCTTCTGACAGACAAGGTGGATCAGGATGAAGACCATGTCTCCTCACCGGCTGACAGGGGGGTGAGTCAGCGGGCAGAGGGGGCCGATTCGGTTACCCCGTTGCTTTAGCACCCCTTTCTGAACCGGTGTAAAAGGGCGCCTTAGGCGCCCTTAATTTTTTTGTGCAGAAAAACGGATCATATGATTTTCATATTAAAGCGCATAGAACAATGTCAAGAAAAATGTCTTAGCTTAACGTTAGAATTCTAATATTGAATTATTCCCATCTTCTTGACACTCTCTTTTTCAATAAGTATTTGTTTTT
>WFVQ01000009.1 GCA_015491585.1 Deltaproteobacteria bacterium | reverse complement strand
TGTATAAGAGACAGTTCATCGTCTGCTCAAACCGCACGAATTGTGCTATCCTCAAGATCGGAGACATGCTGGCCTTGTGCCCAGCAGCAGGCTGTTATCAAATAAGCAGAAGGATAAGCGGAAGGAGACAGAGATGGAGCAGACCCCTTTCCCTCACAACGTCAAGAGGGTGACTCCGCCAAACATTAATCCCAGGTTTCTGGTGTTGGCGGGTGTGGTCTTGATCCTGGGGGCGCTGGTGTGGAACATGTGGTTCACGGTTCCCCCCGAGAACGTGGGAGTAGTGCTGAGGTTCGGGAGGTATGTGCGGGAGGCCAAGCCCGGTCTCAATTTCAAGCTGCCGGACCCGGTGGAGACTGTGATTCAGGTCCCGGTCCAGCGCCAGCTCAAGGAGGAGTTCGGGTTCAGGACAAAGACGGCCGGTGTGAGGACCAGTTATTCCAAACGTGACTACAAGGGGGAATCCCTAATGCTCACCGGCGACCTGAACGTGGTAGTTGTGGAGTGGATCACTCAGTACCGGATAAGCGATCCCTATAAGCTCCTCTTCAAGGTCAGGAATCCTCGCATGACCTTCAGGGACATGAACGAGGCGGTTATGCGCGAGGTCGTGGGAGACAAGAAGGTCGATCAGGTGCTCACCACCGGCCGCCAGCAGATAGCCGACCAGGTGAAACAGCGGCTTCAGGCCCTTTGCCGCCAGTACCAGATGGGTATAACCGTGGATCAGGTGGTGCTTCAGGACGTCAATCCTCCCGATCCGGTCAAGCCGTCGTTCAACGAGGTGAACCAGGCCCAGCAGGAGCGGGAGAAGCTCATCAACCAGGCCATGAGCGAATACAACCGTATCATCCCCAAGGCCAAGGGCGAGGCCCTGCGCCTCATACAGCAGGCAGAGGGTTATGCCACCGAGCGCATCAACAAGGCCAAGGGTGACGCAGCGTTCTTCGAGGCCCTTGCCGCCGCATATCGCCAGGCGCCCGAAGTGACCCAGGAGAGGATATACCTCGAGACAATGGAGTCGGTCCTGCCAAGGTTCAAAGACAAGACCGTCATCGACTCCAAGCTGGAGGGGCTCCTGCCGTTGCTTCAGCTCGACAAGGGGGGAAAGAAATGAAGAAGGGGTTGGTATTCCTAATATTCCTGGTGCTGGCCGTGGTGATCGTGGCCGGCGGTACCTTCTACATCGTGGACGAGAGGCAGCAGGTGGTGATCACCCAATTCGGGAAGCCGGTGGGGGAGCCCATCTCCGAGCCCGGCCTCCATATAAAGGTGCCCTTCGTCCAGACCGCCAACTATTTCGACAAGCGCTTCCTGGCATGGGACGGATCACCCAATCAGATACCCACCAAGGACAAGCGGTTCATCTGGGTGGATACCTATGCCAGGTGGCGCATCGCCGATCCGCTCCTCTTCTTCCAGAGGCTGCGCGACGAACGGGGGGCACAGAGCCGGCTGGACGATATCCTCGACGGCGAGACCAGGAACGTGGTGGCTAAACACGACCTCATAGAGCTGGTGAGGAGTTCAAATCCGCCTGAACTCCTGAAAAAGGTCGAGACCCCCTTCCTCTCGGCGGGCGAGCCTCTGGAACCAATAAAAGACGGCCGGAGCAAGCTGGCCAATGAGGTGCTCACTGCCGCTTCAAAGCGGGTCAAAGACCTGGGGATAGAGCTTCTGGATTTCAAGTTCAAGCGGATCAATTACGTGGAGGCGGTGAGAAAGGAGGTCTATGCAAGGATGATCTCCGAGCGCAAGCGCATAGCCGAGCAGTACAGGTCGGAGGGCTTGGGCGAGGCGGCACGGATAAAGGGCGAGAAGGAGCGGATGCTCAAGAATATTTCGTCCGATGCCTACAGAAAGGCCCAGGAGATTAAGGGGCGTGCAGACCAAAAGGCCGCCGAGATATACGCTAAGGCCTATGCCAAGGATTTGGAGTTCTACAAGTTCCTTAGGACTATGGATCTGTATAAGAAGGCCCTGGACTCCAACACCCGCCTTATCATCACTACGGACGGGGAGCTCTTCAAGTACCTAAAGAACGCTCACTCCAAGGTGGATAGGCGTTGAGCATGTCATGGTTGAATAATTGGCGATCCCTCCTTGACAACCCAAAGGGCTATCGTCTATATGATGATGCTGTAGCAGGCCATCCAGCTACGATGACACACGCAAACTAACAAAGGAGGAGTAGCCATGTTTCAGATCACTATCGACTATGACAAGTGCCAGGGCGACGAGGAGTGCGTAAACGCTTGTCCTGCTGAGGTTTATGACTTCGAGGATAACAAGCCCCAGCCAAACCGCATGGATGATTGCCTCGGTTGTGAGACCTGCGTAGAGGTGTGCCCCACCGGCGCCATCACCGTCGAGGAGGTCTAAGACCAGAACAGCCGTTGTATATGCGGATTTCAGGCGGCCTTAGGCCGCCTTTCTTGTTTCTTCATCCCTCTATGCAGGCCCTGTTGAGGCCGGCTTCCCGTGCCAACACCTCCCGTGCCTGCTCCACGTCCCTGGAGATCTGGGCCGACAGGGCCTCAACCGAGGGAAAGCGTTTCTCGTCCCTGAGGCGCTGGATGAAGTTGACCTTTATCCGGTGGCCGTAGATGGTCTTGTCGAAGTCGAAGATATGCACTTCGGCTACCAGCCCGGTGTCGCCGAAGGTGGGATTGGTGCCGATGTTGACCACACCGCCGTAGCAACAGAGGTCGTGGATAACCTGCACCACGTACACACCCTCCTTGGGGCATAGATCGTGGGGATAGATGTGGAGGTTGGCAGTGGGAAAACCCACCAGCGGGCCTCCCCTCCGCTTGCCTTTCTGGACCACCCCCCTGATCTGGTAGAACCTGCCCAGCATCGCCGCCACCTTCCGCATCTCGCCCTTGGAGACCAGTTCCCTGATCTTCGTGCTGCTGACAATGGTCCCGTCCACCCTGTAGGGTGGAATCACATGGACTTTGAAGCCGAGTTCCTTCCCCATCTCCTCAAGGAATTTGGCGTCGCCCTCCCTGCCTTTGCCGAAGGCGTAGTCATAGCCCACGACCAGGTCTTTGACTCCGATGGTGCGGTGGAGGACCTTCTCGACGAATTCCCTGGCAGGCGTCCTCGCAAGCTCGGGGGTGAAGGAGATGCTGATGAGGTGTTCTATCCCGGATCTGGAGATGAGCTCGGCCTTGTGTTCGAAGGTGCAAATCATCTTCGGAGGCGAGGCCGGACGCAGCACCACTAAGGGATGGGGGTCGAAAGTTATGGCAACGGTGTCTCCGCCGCGCTTGCTGGCCAGCTCCACCACCTTGCAGAACAGGGCTTGGTGGCCCAGATGGACACCGTCGAAATTGCCGATGGTGACGGCAGGGGCCGAGAAGGGCTCCCGAATTTCCTCTAACTTCCGATATATCTTCATGATACCGTGGTTTTGTTGTTCCGAGGATCGATGTAGAGTAATATGACAATCGATTGACGAGCTGTCCAGTTGCGCCGCGGAAAATGTAACATGATCTCCTCTGGAAAAGAACAGATAGAGTTCGGGATGTCCCCCTGCCCCAACGATACCTTCGCCTTCTACGCCCTGGTGAACGGCCTGCTGGAATCCCCCAACAGCTACCGGCCTGTGGTGGCAGATGTGGAGGAGCTGAACCGTATGGCCCTGGCTGGGGAGCTGGAGGTGACCAAGGTCTCATTCGGGGTCTTGCCCGAGATCGCAGACCGCTATTGGCTCCTGCCCTCAGGAGCGGCGTTGGGAAGGGGGTGCGGCCCCCTGGTCGTTGGAAGGGAGGTGTTTTCCCGGGATGAGCTCGAGGGCGAGGAGGTGGCGGTTCCCGGCCTCCACACCACGGCCTGCCGCCTCTTGTCCATGTGGTGTCCATGCGCGAGGCCGGTGCCCATGCTATTCTCGGAGATAGCGCAGGCCGTGGCCGCAGGCCGCTTCTCTGCCGGTGTCATCATCCACGAAGGCCGCTTCACCTACCGTTCCCACGGACTCTGCCTGATACAGGACTTGGGAGATTGGTGGGAGGAGGAGACTGGACTCCCCATCCCCCTGGGCGGGATTGTTGCCAGCAGAGAGATGGGGGATGTTGCGCGCCAGGCCGCGATGGACGTGGAGGCCAGTGTCAGATATGCCATGTGCAGTCCAGGGGAGCCCATGCCCTTCGTGTTCCGCCATGCCCAGGAGATTCAGCCGGACGTGGTGGAACAGCACATCTCTCTCTATGTGAACGACTATACCCTGAGGCTTGGGGAAGAGGGGAGGGCGGCGGTGCTGGAGTTCATGGGGCGGTGCGGCTCGGATCATGCAGGTGGGCTTGTCCTGGAATTCAACACAGAACCGGAGAGTGGTTAGATGGAGACCTCACATATAAATGTATTTCACATGGTTTTGGGTTCAGGCCCTGTGGTGACAGGGGTCCTGTTGTCCCTCGTCCTCATATCGATGGCCTGTTGGACGGTGATATTCGCGAAGATACTCCACTTCAGGCGGGCTAAGAGCGCAGACGAGTTTTTTGCCAGGATCTTCTGGGACAGCCCCTCCTTTGCAGCCATCAGGCGCAGCGCAGAGGACATGGCGAATTCGCCTATGGCAGGGGTCTTTCTGGCTGCCCACGAGGAGTATCTGAAGATTCAGAAGGCCCTGGGAAAGGATCGGGCGGCGAAGAACGTCTCCATGTGCATGGAGGTGGTGGCCAGAGGCATTGAATCGGGGATACAGGAGGAGACCGGCGAGCTCGCCCGCGCCCTCCCCTTCCTCGCCACTACCGGCAATGCCGCGCCGTTTATCGGGCTGTTCGGGACTGTGTGGGGCATCATGAACAGCTTCCATCAGATCGGCCTGGCCGGAACCGCGAGCCTGGCTACGGTGGCGCCGGGAATATCCGAGGCCCTGGTGGCGACTGCGGCCGGCCTGGCCGCTGCCATCCCGGCGGTCATCGCCTTCAATACCTTTACTAGTGTCCTGGAGTCAAAGGAGCAGGATCTCCGCAACTTCGCCAACGACGTGATGAACACCATGCAGATCCAGCTCATGAAGGGTTTGGAAGAGTAGGATATGGCAATGGGAATGGCTACTCGCAGAAAGGGACGGCGGGGCTACATGGCCGAGATCAATGTGACGCCGCTGGTCGACGTCATGCTGGTGCTGTTGATCGTCTTTATGGTCACCGCCCCCATGATGACCAAGGGGCTGAAGATCGACCTCCCCCGCACCACGGCCAAGCCCATGCCCCAGAAGCTCTCCCCGGTGATTATATCGGTGGACAGAGAGGGGCGCATCTTCCTCAACAAGGTTCCCGTGGACGTGATGGCCCTGGCCGTGAGATTGGCGGAGCTTACGAGAGAGCGGAAAGGACGCCAGGTCCTCCTCAAGGCCGACCGCAGGGTGCCCTACGGCACAGTCGCCCAGGTGATGGCGGCGTGCAAGGAGGCCGGGATTGCTGACCTGGGCCTTGTGACCCGTTCCCTTGAGCGTGAACTCAGGGACGTCGGGAAGCGGAACCGTAAGAAGGGAGGCAGATGAGGAGGCGAAAGAGCTACTGGAAACCCGCGCTGGCTTGCGCTGTCGCCTTTCATGTGGCGATGGGCTTTTTCGTGGGCTTTGCCGGCGATCTGTGGGGCCGCCTCCATCCCATGCCACCGGTCTATACCGTCAGGATCTTCGAGGTGCGTGAGCCCGCTCCACCCAAGAAGGTGGTTCGTCCCAAGCGGCCGCGTGTCCATACGCCTAAGAAGGCCAAGAAGAAGGTCGTTAAAAAGAAGGCGAAGAAGAAGGAGGCGGCGCATAGACCCAAAAAGAGGGTGAAAAAGTCCATTCCGGACAAGAAGGTGGTCTCAACCCGTCCCAAGAAGTCCAAGAAGAAGGAGAAGCCCAAGCCCGCGCCTAAGGAGGTCAAGTCCAAGGAGCATCCCAAAAAGGATCTCGATAGGCTTCTCCAGGAGCGGCTCAAGGCACTGGCCAAGAAGGTGGAGGAGAAGCAGGCTGAGGAGCGCCTGGAGGAGAGAATAAAGGAGTTGATGGCGGCAAAACGCGCCGGAAAATCGAGGAGCGGCAGCGTAGGATCCCCTGGAGACCGGGCCGAGGCCAATCCCGTCCTCAAGATGTATCTCGCCCGTGTGTACGAGGAGATAAGGAGGCGGTGGGTATTGCCTGAGCAGTTGCTGTCCAGCTCTTCTCTGGAGGCGGTTATAGTGATCCGGGTGATGCCCGACGGAACCGTGGCAAAGAGCTGGTTTGAACACCGGTCGGGCCTGTCGCTCTTCGACAATTCGGCCATGCGGGCAGTGAAGGAGGCTGCTCCCCTTCCGCCCATGCCCAAGGCGCTTGGTGGCGCTCCGCTCGAGATAGGTATCCGTTTCAGACCTGGAGACATAGGCTTGTCATGAGAAGTTTCCGCATATATCTGCTCATCCTTCCCTTTCTGCTGTCCTGCATCTCAATCTCCTGGGCCAGGGTCTACATAGACATCTCCTCGCCCTACATGAGGAAGATACCCATAGCAGTGCCCTATCCAACGGTCTATCCAGACCGCTACGAAGAGAAGATGCTGGGGCGGAAGTTCGCCCTGGAGCTCTCGCAGGACCTGGCATTCCACGGTTTTTTCAGTGTCCTCGACTCCTCCAGCTACGGAGGCCGCCAGGACGTGGACTTCAAGGGCCTGGGGGCCAATTACGTAGTAAAGGGCCGCTTCAAGCGGTTTGGCAAGAAGCTGGTGGCCGAACTGCGGCTTTTAGACACCTCTACGG
>WFVQ01000008.1 GCA_015491585.1 Deltaproteobacteria bacterium | reverse complement strand
GTATCCAACCACTGTGACAATATGCCCGACATGCGACTCTACTCCTTCAAAATGAGAGCGGGACGGCAGACCAAGGGCCGAACCAAACCGGCTGTCCAGTCCCAAGAATAGCACAACTCACCAACGATTCAATCAAAACAAAAAATTTGGTAGCAAACAAAACGAGACGGCGCAGCCGAGACCCGAGGCGTACAGCAGCCGCACGGCCCTGGAGACGTGCTGGGCCGAGGGCAAGGGATTATGCTCCATGATGAAACCCCGTTCCACCCTCCTGCCCCCGTACACCGCCGGCCCGCCGAGCCGTACCCCGAGGACCATCGCGAATGCCGCCTCGCTCAGCCCGGAGTTGGGACTCGAGTGTTTCCGGGCCTCCCGGACAGCCGTGGTCCAGAAGGTCCAGGGCGCCTCCCCGCGGACAAACGGGGCCGCCAGTGCCAGAAACGCCAAGGTCAGACGTGCGGGCAGGAAGTTGGCCGCATCGTCGAGCCTGGCAGCGAAGGTGCCGAAACGCCTGTATCTGGAATCCTGGTATCCGATCATAGAATCCAAGGTATTCACCGCCTTATAGGCCATGATGCCGGTAGGCCCGGCAATGCACGCATAGAAGAAAGGAGAGGTGAACCCGTCCACTAGGTTTTCGGCAGCGGTCTCGATGGCGGCCATAGCGATCTGCCCCTGGTCCATAGCAGCGGTATCGCGGCCCACTATTCGCGACAGCCTCCTCCTCGCCTCAAGGATGTCTCCCTCTCTTAACGACCTGCCCACTCTGGAGACCTCATCCGCCAAGCACCGTAGGGAAAGGCCGTAGAAGACCATGACCACCGATACCGCGGCACCGGCCGCGGGCGACAGTACCGACGCGGCAGAGGCGGTCCCAAGCGCTCCAACGGCCGATAACCCCACCACCACGATGGAGAGCAGGGCCCCCTGGAGCCGCTCCGGCGCAGGGATCCTCCGGGCCACCCCTTCACCCTTGGCTATTATCCATCCCATTAGCCTTACCGGGTGGGGCAGCCACAGAGGATCGCCAATCGCCAGGTCAAGAAACAAAGCGGCCCCCAGGACCGCCAACCCGTGGTCTGAGAGACAGATGGGCTCCACGGTCACAGCCCAACGAGGCCCATAACGGCCTTCAAGTCCACGTTCTCTTCGAACCAGGCGGCCAGGCGGTCGAGGTTTCGTTCCCTGAAGTCACGGTAAGAGACGGCCTTTCTCAGAGGAGGCAGCCCCTTGCCCACCCTTATGCGGTCCAGGAAGGCACGCCTCACCCCGTCGTTGTCGAAGATGCCGTGGAGATAGCAGCCCCAGACCCGTCCCCCCTCTAAAGCACAGCCGAAGGTTGGACCAAGGCCTGGACCTAAGGGCACGACTTCTTGGCCCGCCTCGCTCTCTCCCATGTGGATCTCGTATCCGGCAGCCTCGGCCGGCTCGTCGAAGAGCCCGGGGACATGCAGCGTGACCGTGGTCCTGGTGAGGTGTTTCTCACCCCTCATGACAGTGGTGAGTGGCAGGAGTCCCAGGCCAGGCGTGGCCCCAGGAGCGCCCTCTACTCCTTCGGGGTCCGAGACCTCCAGGCCTAACATCTGGTAGCCGCCGCAAATACCCACCACCGCCTTTCCGGATGCGGCGTGGGCCGCTATCCTGGCCTTCCAGCCCGACGCTTCCAGGAACTGCAGATCCGCCCTGGTGTTCTTCGAACCAGGGAGGATAATGCAGTCACAATCGCCGCACCGCCTGGGATCCTCACATATCTCCACCGAGACATCCTCCTCCACCAGGAATGGAGCCACGTCGGTGAAGTTGCTCATCCTCGGGAGCCTGACCACCACCAGGCGCACATCATCCGCCAGTCGCGCCGCGGAGTAGTTGGACGAAAACATGCCGTCTTCCTCGTCCACGCAGATGTTTGAGAAAAACGGAAGGACCCCGAAGAAAGGAAGGCCGGTCATGGAGCTGAACTGCCGCAGGCCAGGCTCCAACAGCGCCTTGTCGCCTCTGAACTTGTTTATCAGGAATCCCGCCACCAGCTCCGTGCAGCCAGGCTCCAGCAGGTCGAGGGTCCCCTTGAGCCAGGCGAAGACCCCTCCCTTGTCGATGTCACCTATGAGAATCACGGGCGCGCCGGCGTACCGGGCCATCCGCATGTTCACCAGATCACGGTGCTGGAGGTTGATCTCCGCAGGGCTGCCTGCCCCCTCTATCACGATGACATCGTACTCCTGTGCAAGGGAGTCATAGGCGCTCCGCACCACTTGCAGATGGCGTTCGAAACCGTCGTAGTAGCCCTTTGACGAGAAGTTACCCACGGGACGCCCCAGCGCGATGACCTGGGAACAGCAGTCACCGGTGGGTTTCAGCAGGATTGGATTCATGCGCACGTCGGGCTCGATGCCACATGCCTCGGCCTGATAGACCTGAGCCCTTCCCATTTCCAGGCCATCGGCCGTAACGAAGGAGTTCAGGGCCATATTCTGGGCCTTGAAGGGGGCCACTTTGATCCCCTTCCCAGCCAAGATCCGACACAGGGCGCATACGGCCAGGCTTTTTCCCACGCCCGAACCGGTGCCCTGGAACATCAAGGCCCTGGCCCGGCGTTTCATGGCCCCTTGTCCCAGTAGTCTTCTCCGAGGAGCTCGCTCATCCACCACGAGGCCCAATGCTCATTGAGGATCCTGTCGGCGAGGGCATGGGCCTCCCTGGTCCTGAGCCGCTGCCGCACATAGGGGATCCATATGGCGGCATCGGGGCTGCCGGTGTCCAGATGTTCCTTGAGGGAGATGAGCATGTCGAGCTGATCCGCGTCCCTTGCCAGGATGGCCTCTCTGGTCTCGCCTCCATTGAACTCCTCTATGAGAGCGGAGATGTATTCCCCGTCGGGAAGGGATTTGACCATGTCGGCCACCGCCTTCTCCTCTTGCCTGACTACATATCGCTTGTGCACGGCGTTGGCGTCTCCGATCCTGGCCTCGGGGAGGTCGTGCACCAGGCACATGGTCAGGAGCCTTTCCATGTCCACCCCTCCAGCCCGCCGGCCCAGGACGAAGGCGCAGAGCATGACCCCGAAGGTATGGGCGGCCACCGACTCCCTCCCCTGCCCCAGGAAGGCGTAGCCGGTGCGCCAGGTCCTCTTGAGCATGGAGCCCTCGAACAGGAACCTCGCCAGCCTCTGTGTGGTGTTCTCAGCCATTTGACCTCCCGCCCGCCAAACGCATCACGAAGGCCTCCAAGGCAAGAGATGGATCGGGATGCCCCCCCTTCAACTGGAGATCCACGTCCGCAAGGGAGGCCACACCTGTCACCAGCTCTTCCAGCCTGAAACGGAGGGCGGCCTGGCATACCTTGAAGAGGCCGTATGGTTTCATCCCCTTGAGCGGCCCAGGGATCTCTCCTCCCGCAGCCTGAGACATGGCCGGGGCCACCCTGGCCTTGAATGATTGGAAAGAGCCTATTCCTTCCACACCAGCGCTATCCAGCAAAGCCTTCGCCATCAAGAGGCGCCTGAGAAAGGCGGCCAGTGTCTGGAGAAGGGCCAAAGGCGGTATCCCCTGCTCTATCAACCTGGCAAGGGCCTTGACCGAGCCGAGCAGGTCCCGTGCGCCCACCCGGTCGGTCAGCACATAGACCGCCTCCTCCCTCGACGAGACGCATACAGATGCCACGTCTGCCTGGACTATGCGCCGGGCACCACGGCCCTTTGCCGCAGAGACCAGCTTGTCCACCTCCTGCCTCAACGCGCCGAGGTCACCGTGCCCCACCATGCCCAGGAGTTCCTTGACCGCCATAGCCTCCACCTCCAATCCCTGGGCCGAACACCATTCACGAACCAGGGCCGAGGCCGCCGCTTCCTGCTCCTTCGCACTTCCTCCCGCAGCCAGCGGCTCCACTATCTCTCCATCCTGATCTATCGTTTTGAATACGGCAGAGCCGCGGTCCACCGCCTGGGTTACCAGGATCACCACACACGATGACGCGCCGGGATGGCGCCTGACCCAGCCTGGAAGCTCCCGCCTCCCTGCCTTTGCGCCACGGCTGAAACAGGGCCCCTGGGGTGAGACCACCTTCACGATCTTGGCCTGGGAAAAGAGGCTCGGAGTCGTAACCGCCTCCTCGATCCGGCCTTCCGTGGCCTCCTCGTCGCGCAGGATCTCGACATCACAAGATTGGAACCCGGCCTTGACCGCCTCCACCAACCGCTCCGCCTGGCCCGCCAGCACACCGACGTCCCCCACCAGCATGTAGAACGGAGCCGGTGATTCACCATGCTCCAGCCGGTCCAGAATGGTATCGCAAGAGCGGTGTATGGGCATCTATCCCAGTTCCCTGGACCTCTCGGTTGCGGCCCTCACACCATCCATCACCGCTGCCGCGAATCCTCCCTTCTCCATTGCGAAGAGCCCTGCAATGGTGGTCCCGCCTGGGCTTGTCACCATCGCGGTCAGGTCTGATGGTGATCTACCGGTCTCCTTCATCATCTTCGCCGCACCCAACAGGGTCTGGATCGCTAAATCGTGGGCCACAGGCCGCGGCAATCCCATGAGCACCCCTCCGTCTATCATTGCCTGGGCGAACTGGAAGACATATGCCGGACCGCTGCCGCTCAATCCGGTCACAGCGTCCATCAACGACTCGTCCACCTCCCTGGCCACTCCCACGGCATTGAAGAGCCCCAGCACGAACTCCACGTCGTCGCGGGTGGCGTTTCCTCCCCCGCAAACCCCGGCGGCCCCTGCCTGGACCAATGCAGGGGTGTTGGGCATTACGCGCACGATCCTCGCATGGGACGGAAGCGCCTCCTCAAGCCTGGACAACCGCACTCCGGCGGCTATGGAGACCAGGAGGTGCGACGGCGAGACAGAGCCCGATATCTCCTCCAGGACCCTCGGCACCACCTGGGGCTTTACAGCCAGGACCACGGCCTGCGCGCGCGCCAAGACCTCGGTGTTGGACGCGGTGCACTCTATCCCATACTCGGAGGCCAGATAGGCCCTCCTTTCCTCGAAGGGCTCAGAGCAGACCACGTCACCCTTGCCGAACAGGCCAGCCGCCAGCAGGCCCTTCACCAGGGCCTCGGCCATCTGTCCTCCTCCTATGAATCCGATAGCAGTGAAATCAGCCATCCGCTCCTCCTATCAAGAGAGTGGGGTAACCATCACCTTCTGGGCCAACCCTTTGCCTATGGCCACCCGGCCTCCCTTCAAGCCGACTATGACCGGTCCCATCTTGTTGACCACGGTCAATTCCTCGCCAGGCAGCAGCCCCAGCTCGGATAGACGCCTCTTGACCTCCTCGCCTCCTGCAAACTCCACCACTTTGACCCTTTCCCCAGGCGACGCCAGCGAGAGCGGCATTGATGGAATGCGCTCCGTGGCCTTGCAGCACTCAGGGCATAATCCAAGGATGGTTACTTTATGGCAGGAGGGCCTGAAACCTTGGGCCCGGGCCGCGGCAGACGCGGCAGAAGTCAGGCCCTGGTCCACGAACTCCACCACCTTTCCGCAGTTGGTGCACAACAGATGATCATGATCCCGGCCCAGATGCAGATGCTCGAACCACTGGCCGGTGCCGTTGAGATGGGTACGCTGTGCGATGCCGTAGCGGCACAACACCTCCAGCACCTCTTTGATGGTCTCTATATCAATAGAATGGCCTGCCTTTGCAAGAAGACCTTGAATATATTCGGGCGAGACGTGCCCCTCGGTATCCATGAAACAGTCGAGCACCTGCTCGCCTCCATCGGGAAGGCGCTCTCCTGTCTGTGACAAGAGGCGGTGAAGATCCTGCTTCTCCTGTTGATGAAGCCTGGATTCCTCACCAGATGCCTGCTGTTCCTGTTCCTTTTTCCTGCAAAACCACATAATAGACCGATATCCTGCGTAATCCCCGAGTCAAGCCACACGTGCTCTCCAGCGGGCTACACTAACTCAACCTCGGGAGGGCGTCAAATAGAGCCGTGAAGCGCCCCCTCAGAATCCTACCCTTATCAAGCGCATTGACACGATGTCATGCATGATTAATATTAGGAGACTAAGAAGGAAAAGTATTAATTATGGCAAGGCACTTTACATTTCTACTCGCATTGGCGATCCTGTTGAATGCTTGGCCGCTGGCCAGCCAGGGCGCCTTATGCAGTGGTGGGTTGACCGCCCCTCGTAAGCAGTCTTGCCCTTGTTGCTCTACCTCTGCCAACAAGACGTGCCGATGCCGTGGAATACCAGAAACCAGCGGCAGCGCCTCGAAGCGCGGCTGTCACTGCATGCCTGTTACAAAAGGCGGTGACAGCGGCAGTGCCGTGCCATCCAGTCCGGTCAGGGTTTACAAAGACCTCGACGGCAGCCCCCTTGCTGGAATACTGCTGCATGAAGAGCTTTCGTGCAGCCAGGCCAATCACCACGTAGTTGAAAAAGGTCTCTTTGTCTATTCCCTTCCCTTGAAATGCCTCAAGACAACGCGCCTCCTGAATTAATGGGGCTCCCTTCCTTACCTGGGCGAGGTCCCTGGTAAGGCACGCCATACAAACCCTGCAAATCTACATACATAAGCGACAGTAATGGAGGCACACCATGAAAAAAGTTCTTATTACAATAGTAAGCATATTAATAATATCGTCATTGACCTACGCATTTCCGGGCTCTCCTGGACATGGTCCGGTTTTCGGCCCAGGCTCTGGAGCGGAATTCATCTTTTCCGGCGAGCATGTTTCCGTAAATGGAATCGTTGCAGGCGTAGGTTACTTTGGTCAAGGAGTGCAGATCGACGACGGCTCCGGCATAGTCAACGTGTACGGAATGGGGCCCGTGTGGTTCTGGGAGAGCCAGGGAAGCAGCTTCCCTTCTGTGGGAGAGCCCATCACCATTGAAGGCTACCGCGTGACCTTGGCCGATGGAATCCCAAGGATAATCGCAACCGCGGCCACGATGTACGGTCACAGGCTGGAACTCAGGAACCCTACCACGGGCATTCCCTCCTGGAGAGAAGCCGCGTGGGACTCTTGGAACTCTTGGTCCGCCTCCTACGGCCAGCAGGACGGGACCACGCAGGCCCCTATAGGGCCGGCGATTCCCGGCGGTTTCGGCAGGGGATACGGCAGAGGGTACGGCATGATGGGCTGGACAGGATACTACGCTCCCGTAGCACAGCAGCAACCGGCACCGTAATATGAGAAATGAGGCTTCGGCCTCTCAAAAAAACGGTATAGAAAAAATAAGAGGCCTCCCACGGAGCATGACCGTGGGAGGCCTCTTCCTTACTTACAAATTTACTTATTTACAAGTGGATCCAGTAAGGTACTGGGA
>WFVQ01000007.1 GCA_015491585.1 Deltaproteobacteria bacterium | reverse complement strand
GCCTGAGCTGTTCCACCACCTCTCTGCTCCTCCCCTCCAGGAACAGGATGGCGCCGTGAAGCCTCTCTGCGTACTCCTCCTCTCCCACCAGCCCACAGCACGGTGCGGAGCAGCGCCCTATCTGGTGCTGGAGGCATGGGCGCCTCCTGGACCTGAACTGCGAATCAGAGCAGCCGCGGATGCCAAACACCGATGCTACCAGGCGCAGCCTCTCCCTGGCGCTCCTTGCCGATGGATATGGACCGAAGTAGCGGGCCCGCCCCCCTTCCCGCCTCCTGGCCAACCCGGCCCTCGGGAAAGGGCCGTCAAGGCCGATGCGTATCATGGGATATGCCTTGTCGTCCCTCAACCTTATGTTGTACCTGGGCCTCAGCCGCCTTATGAGCCTGGCCTCGAGCACCAGGGCGTCCTCCTCGGAGGGAGTGATGGTGATCTCCAGGAGCCTTGCGCGCTCCACGAGGAGCCGTGTCTTGTCCGGAAGGTTCCGTCCTGGCCCGAGATAGGATGCGAGGCGGCGGCGCAGGTCCTTGGCCTTGCCAACGTAGAGGGGCGCTCCAGCACCGTCGAGGAAGAGATAGACACCGGGAAGGGCCGGAATGGCCGACGTATCAACGGGCAAGCCGAGATCGAGCCTCATGGTCCACCTGCCACAACGGAGACGGCGTCAGTCCAGGCGCCACCATCCAGGGTCCATTGCTGGAAAGATGGGATGCTCGCGCTCCATCCGCCCCAAGATGGCTTCGGCGGTCTCCCTCTCACGGTTCCAGAACAGGGAGGCCAGGATCCAAAACCGCTGCAACGAGGAGAAGAACATCTCCTTCATCCTGTCCACGAAGTGGCCGTTGGAGATCACGAAGGGCACGTCGCTGTTCATGGCCTGTAGCAGCTCCCTCGAGGCCTGGGCCGCGATGCGCCGCCCCAGCCCGTCCTGCTCCGCGTCGAGAGCCGCGGCCATTGCCGACATCTCCTCTATGGCCTCGTGGGAGTGACGGTACATCCACGATACGGAACCGTACATCCACTTGTCGAAGGAACCCTTGTCGCCCCAGGAAGAGGGGGTGATGAACATCTCCTGGTTCTTGGGATATCTCTTGAGATAGGCACTCGGGGTGATGAGCTCGGTCTCGTTCTGGTTGTAGTAGAGCTTCTTGAACAGGAAATAGAGGAACTCCGGCCCCTCGTACCAGTGGTGTCCGAAGAGCTCGGCGTCGTACATGGCGACCACCAGGGGCTTCTTCCAGAACCACCCTTTTATGTGGTTGAACCTGAAGTTCCTGGCCTCCATGAAGTGCTGGGCATGGCGGGCGGCCTTCTCCCTGGCCCACGCCTCGACGTATGGCTGCTTCTCTCCGCCATGCCTGGAAGTGATCCTGTTGTACTTCAACGGCCCGCCCTTTATGTGGAACTCCAGATAGTCTGGATCGCCTGGATACCCCTCCTCGCCGCTCCAGACCTGTTTGCCCGTCTCCGGATCCCGCGCGAACACCGCCACGTCGCTGCCTTTTACGAAGACCGGCGCATGGGTGCCGAATTCGGCCGGGCAGTCACCGTTCAGCACGGCGTGGGTCTCTCCGAAGAAATAGGCCAGCCCGGCATCCTGGAGTATGGTCTCGATTCCGGGCACATAGGCGCACTCCGGCAGCCATATGCCGTGGGGACAGCGGCCGAAACACTCCTCGTAGTCGGCCACCGCCGCCTCCACCTGGACGCGCACCGCCTGGGGATACATGGCGAACAAGGGCAGGAAGGCATGGGTCGCCCCGCAGGTGGAGATCTCCAGGTATCCTTGGTCCTGGAACTCCTTGAACGCCCTGGTAAGGTCGCGCCCATAGCGCAGGAAACACTCAAGCACGGCCTCGAAGTGGCGCAAGTGCATCCAGGCGGTGGCGTGGTATTGCGGGGCCTCCCGCCTGGTCCGCTCCACCTCCATTCTGGCCAGGCTGATGTGGGCCTCCATGTACCGGAGAAATTCCTCCTGGAGCATGGGACAGCGCATCATGTTGGCAAGGGTGGGGGAGATGTCCATGGAGAGGCGGAAATCCACCCCTTCCGACCTGAGCCTCTCGAAGACCATTATGAGGGGCGCATAGGTCTCCCTGATGGCCTCGTGGAACCACTCCTCTGGAAAACCCAGCGGCTGCCACAGCCCTGACGAGCCATAGACCACCCGTTTCCGTATGTACGGCAGGTGGGCATGGAGATGGATGACCAGCAGCCCCTTGGAGTGGGCCTGGGTGTCCATCATGGACTCTAGCGGGCGGTGGGAGGGATGGTCGCCCACACGGCAGAGCTCGCGGTAGCTGACAGGATTGCCGCCGGCATGGAGCCGCGCGGTCTGCACCGGATTGGAGACCGCTGTAAGCTCCTCCACAGCCCCACTGGCCGAGACCGCCACCAGTTGAACCCGGTACACCCTGTCTGGCTCGAGCTCGAGATACCAGTTGTCCGCGGCACCGGCATCCACCTCAACGTCCTTGTCCATGTGGTGGTGGAGCCCTCCTGCCCAGTCATGGAACACCCGGATATAACATTTTACGCCGTCCCCCAGGGAGGAGAGCCGCCCTGCCAGACGCTCCCTGTCGAGATGCCAATAGCAGTAGACGCGGTTGTGATCTATGGGAAGGAGCACGATCTTGTCCTGCCTGGCCGGAACTGAACAGAGGTTTGAACAGATGATGGCCGGTTCCAGAGGCATCCCTCCGCTCTTGGGCTGGACCAGGAGCTCCGCCCTGTACGCCGAGCCGTCGGCCAAACCTGTGAAGAGCCAGTCCTTCGCCACACCTACGGCCCCACCGGCGCCCTTGACCACGGAGGAGCCGCCGTCTTGGTACCGGAGGAGGCGGATGATCACTTCGATCTGGTCCCATGACAAACCGGCAGGGGCCAGGATGCGCTGTTCCACCATGCGCCACTGGTCAGGGGAAAGGTCCCACCACGCGCGCAACTGTACCGAGTCCTCCTCCCAGACCTCGCGCTGGAGCGCGAACACGGGCCTATGGTCCTCCACCTCCAGCTCCAGGGCCGCGGCCTCCCGCACCAGGGGGGTAATCCCCATATCGAGAGAGAAGATGGTCTTGACCACCGCTTCCTTCAGGCTTCCCTCCCTGTGGCGCCTCGCTGCAACCAGGGAGAGGCGGACCAGATGGCCCAGGACTAAGGCACTGTCCGAGAAAGGGACCGGGATGAACTCCTCGTCGGGCAGGCGGGAGCCGCCTGGCCACCGCTCCACCAGCAGCCCCACCTCCACATCTTCGTCCCATGAGAGCCCGCACCTGAGCTCAACGTCCCGCTTCACCGCCTCCCAGTCCACATCGTTCCAAGAGACGTGATGGCGCGCCTCGTTCTCGGAGACGAAAACAACCTTTGGCACATAGTGGAAGGGGGAGCCGGCGTGGACGAAGAACCTGCGTCTCTCCTGGAGGCACACCTTGTACCTGCCAGGATGATATAGGTAAAACTCGGTCTCCTCCTGGAAAGTGACCCGCTTTTCTATGACTGGTGTTTCAGAGCCATTGGGATAGACCGCCAGCACCAGCTCCGTATCGCAGTTGGCCGGCGCAATTTCATTCTCCCAGCGCACCAGGGTCAGCCCGCCCTGAAACACCTCTGCGTAGATCCCCTCGCCGGAGAACGACTTCCCAACCGCCTTGACATCCAGAAGATATCCATCCATTTCGCAAAAACCGCCCCTGCTCGAAAGTTCATGAGGGGCATGGGCCCCTCACGAAACTATACACCAAGCAGCGGAGATCTACCGCATTTATCTCATGTATAT
>WFVQ01000006.1 GCA_015491585.1 Deltaproteobacteria bacterium | reverse complement strand
GGCCTGCAGGCCGCCAAGGAGTTCCTGGGCGATCCGGCCTCGACAGCCCTGCCCTTCGGCAGCGCCACGTCTGCTGTCACTTTAGAGGAATTTGCCCCCAGGATAAGGTTGCTGGCCTCTGGAATCACCGGCCTGCCCCTGGATATCAGGACCTCGGACAGGCCGTACACCGACACCTCTGCCCTCTTTCTTCCCCGTTCCCTCGCCGTGATGGACGACAGGGAGGGCAATCTCCTGCTGTACCGGGCTATGGCAGTGGTGGGGTGCGCACAGATCCGCTACGCCACCTTTCTCCTCCCTTTGGACAGGGCACGCCAGGTATCCGGCTACGCTGGAATGGAGTTCGGCATTCAGTGGCTCCTCGGACTCGGTCATGGGCAGGAAGACGCCGTACTTTCTCTGCTGACCCTGGTTGACTTAGTACGACTTGAGGCCGCCCTGGGCCGTGAACTGCCGGGGCTCATGGGGGATATCCGGAGGCTGAAGGAGAGGCTGTCCCCTTCCTGCCAGATCAGGGCCGGGGAGTCTTTCCTCTCCGCCCTCGCTGCCTGGATCATGGCCGACTACCGTGCCCCACATCCTCTGCTGCGTCCCTGGATGGAGGATCTGGCCAGGCTGCGGGAGGAGGATGCCACATCGTGGGATTCAGGGAGATTGGTCTCGAGATTGTTGGACAGATACGGCATCCACCAGGCCCCTCATCCTGCATATCTACCTGTGCCCAGCGCAGCCAGACTGCTTACAGGGCTGCGCGGAGGCCGGGAGGCCAGGGAGAGGCGGCTAATAGAGCTGGTGGCGCTCAGGGCGCTGGAGCATGCAAGGGGCCGTGACCGCGGCCTCCTACAGGAGAGCGGAATGCCAGCCAAGGGATTCGAAGGCAACAGCGCTATAGGGCTGATGATACCAGGGAATGTCTCTGAAGATTCCACGATTAGAAGCGCCGTGGAGCACGTGCTCTTCGCCGCAGAGGGCCTGAAGGAGCAAGAATTGAAGACCTTGCTCAGGCAGGTGGAAGAGGATCACGGCTCTGTACCCGAGCGCATCGTATCATCGGCCGTAGGCCGCGCCTCAGGGGCATGGGGACGATGGGGCAAGGGCGCGCCGGACGAGGGCGGCGGGACGTCTGGCCAGAGGAGTTTCCTCTACGACGAGTGGGACTTCCGCCGGGGAGCATACCGCAAGCAGTGGTGTCACCTAAAGGAGAAGGAGGTGGAGGGAAAGGCCGGCGACTTCGTAGCTCAGGTCCTTCATAGACACCGTGGCCAGATAATGCTGCTAAGGCGCCAGTTCGAGATGTTAAGACCTTCGAGGAGCATGCTCAGGCGCCAGCCTGAGGGGAGCGAGATCGACATCGACGGCTTCGTTGAGGCTCAGGCGGATCTTGCAGCCACAGGAGAGCTTCCCGAGGGGGTTTTCATAAATCAATTCAGGCGCAACAGGGATATCGCCGTGATCTTCCTGGTGGACATGAGCGCATCCACTGAGGGGTGGATCAATTATTCCATAAAGGAGGCGCTCATCCTGCTATGCGAGGCCATAGAGGCCCTGGGCGATCCCTACGCCATATACGGCTTTTCGGGCATGAGGCGCACCAACTGCCACTTTCTCCGCATAAAGTCCATGGACGAGCCCTACGGCACCGATGTCAAGGCCAGGATAGGCGCCATAAACGCCCGCGACTACACCCGGATGGGGCCAGCGGTCAGACATACCACCCATCTGTTCGACTCGGTCTCATCCAAACTGAAGATCATGCTCATCCTGAGCGACGGAAAGCCTGAGGACTATGATGAATACAGGGGGGGCTACGCAATAGAGGACACCAGGAAGGCCATCATAGAGGCCAAAGCCAGGGGGATCAACCCATTCTGCATCACCATCGACAGGGAGAGGCGCGACTATCTGCCCAAGCTCTTCGGCAGAGGCGGCTACGTATTCGTAAAAGACGTATCGCGCCTCTATGTGCGCGTGCCCGAGATATACAGAAGGCTGACCTCATGAAGCGGAAAGCGGTTGTAAAGGAGTGGAGCGGGTTTATTATTTACACGAGGCCATTGGCCTCTGGCGGAGACAGTGGGTGATCGCCGCTGGGAATCTCCCAGGGGAGGAAAGTCCGGGCTCCACAGGGCAGGGTGGTCCATAACGTGGACCGGGGGCGACCCCAGGGAAAGTGCCACAGAAAACAGACCGCCCCTGAAGGGGTAAGGGTGAAAAGGTGAGGTAAGAGCTCACCAGCTGCGGGGGTGACTCCGCAGGCTTGGCAAACCCCACCCGGAGCAAGGCCAAATAGGGGAACGTTCGAGGGCGGCCCGTCCGATGTTCCCGGGTAGGCTGCTTGAGGTGGCGGGCAACCGTCATCCTAGATGAATGATCACCACCTGCATGACGCAGGGAACAGAACCCGGCTTACGGCTGTCTCCGCCCTTTTTTCTTCCGGTTTTTGCCGCATTTTCATTTTAAATTTCACAATTTTCGAAACGGCATAAATGCCATCAAAGGCATGGGGGGTTCGTGCACCTAAAGACGGGAAAGCTGTCATTGCAGGACCGCGAACGGCTACCGCTTGATCTTATGCCTCAGCTCAGTCCAGTGCATACTCCTGCTCCCTAACCACTCTTCCTAAAATGGAAAGTTTATTTGCTAATTCAAGGATAGTTTGTTTGCTTGCCACAGTGTTCGCGGATATTGACAACAGGGAATTTGTTGGCATAATACTTCCCACCTTGCCGAGATAGCTCAGTCGGTAGAGCAGGGGACTGAAAATCCCCGTGTCGGCGGTTCGATTCCGTCTCTCGGCACCACTGAAAAGACAGGCCCGGGTACCGGGCCTTTTTATTTTCAATCCTGCGCCTGTTACGATTATCGGTATCCCTGCGCTAGGTCGGGATAGTAGGCCCCCAGCACCCTCTTCACCTGCTCCACCACCGCCGCAACACCTGGGCTTGGTGCATCCTCCGCATCCCATGTCCTGCCATCCCTGCTGCACGCCTTCAGGACCTCCACCACCCCGCCGGCCAAACCCTGGAGGTGATATCCTCCCTCGAGCGTGAACACAATGCGCCCGTTACACAGGGAGTCTGCCAGGTGCAAAAGGACCGCGGCCATACGGCCAAACCCGTTGATGGTAACCCGCATCCCCCCGAGGGGATCGCCCTCATAGACATCGAACCCGGCAGAGACCAAGATCAGATCGGGCCGGAAAAAGTTTGCGACAGGGATTAGAATCTCCTTGAATATGAAGATGAAATCCCCATCTCTAGCTCCAGCTCCAAGGGGGACGTTGACCGTCTTGCCCTTGGCTTCTCCCCTGCCCAGCTCCTCGACTGCGCCGGTGCCGGGATAATAGGGATACTGATGGGTGGAGAAGTAGAGAACCGCAGGATCTTCATAGAAGCTGCGCTGGGTGCCGTTTCCATGATGGAGATCCCAGTCCACTATAAGCACCCGCCGGTAACCCAACACCCGCCTGGCATAGTGCGCTGCCACCGCCACGTTGTTGAAGAGGCAGAATCCCATTGCGGCATCGTACTCGGCGTGGTGGCCAGGAGGCCGCACCAGGGCGAAGGCAGAGCCGATATCGCCCTTGTCCACGAGCTCCAAGGCATTGAGCAGGCCGCCCACCGCAAGTCTCGCCGCGGTGCAAGACCCCCTGCTGGTCGCAGTGTCAGGGTCCAGTTGGAAACGCTCCACAGAGGCGGTATTGAATATCCTCTTCACATAGTCTGGATGGTGATTCCAAGCCAGCTCCTCGAATTCCGCCTCTCTGGTGTCTACATCCACCAGACCAGGCAGGGAGGCCTTGTCCATTGCCTGATATATGGCCTCGAGCCTGGCCGGAGACTCTGGATGCCCTGGGCCGGGATCATGTTCCAAGAAGCGGCTGTCCCTGACAATACCCACCTTACGCATGGTACACCTCCTGTTTAGGGCCACGGCCGGCACTTCTTGCACGGGCTGTAGCCATTCCAGAATGCCTGCCATATTGAACGGAAATAGCGGCGGTTGCCTGGCCATATCTTCCTGCCGTAACCGCAGGAGAGGCGGTGAAACCTGAGAGACCTGGCATTGCCCACCACCTTTTCCCTCAACATTCTCGGACGCATGGACCAGATACCGCGGCGGGCCCTCATGGCCTCCCTCTGGAGGGAGACGAAGCGGCGGAAAAATGCGTCGTCATCCTTCTTCGACATTACATGGGCCAAGCCCTTCTCCAGGAGCCGCCCATTCACCATGATACCGTTTGGAAGATATACATAGGCGAGGATCCTGCCGTACTGGTCCCGCTGCCGCACGCCCGTGACCATTACGATCCTCTTTCCCTGTACCAGCCGCCTGTTGAAAGCCCTGGCCTCCTCTCCATAAGGCTCGGCCCTTTTACCGTCGTGGGCCACCTCCGGCGCATTGATCCCGTTATAACGGACCTTCTCTCCTGAATACAGGACGACAGTATCTCCGTCTATAACCCATTTGACCCGTCCATATCTCTCGTCCGCGGCGCTGCACGCGGCCAGCGCCAGCGAAAGAAAAAGGCAGAATGCCGCAGCGGCACGTGGACCATAAAGGGATCTCAGGGTCAAGCCATCCTCCTCAGGACGCAGTAAGCCGCTCCAAGACCTCCATGTACCGTTTGGCCGTCTTTTCGATGATATCCTCGGGCAACCTGGGACCAGGCGGGGTCTTGTCCCACTCCAGTGTCTCCAGATAGTCGCGGACGAACTGCTTATCGAAGCTGGGCTGTCCGCGGCCGGGCTCATACTGATCCAGGGGCCAGAACCTGGAGGAGTCCGGAGTCAGCACCTCGTCTATCAGGGTGAGCTCGCCGTCTATCATCCCGAACTCGAACTTGGTGTCAGCGATGATAATGCCCCTGGAAAGGGCGTATTCCGCCGCCTCCTTGTAGAGCCTGAGGCTTATCTCCTTCACCCGCTCGGCCAGCTCTGCGCCGATCTCCCTGGCCACCGCCTCGATGGGCACGTTCTCATCGTGTTGGCCCACTTCGGCCTTTGTCGAGGGGGTGAAGATGGGTTCAGGCAGTTTTTGCGACTCCACCAGCCCACTTGGCAGGGCGATACCGCAGACCGCTCCGCTCCGCTGGTAGTCCTTCCAGCCAGAACCAGTGATGTAGCCCCTTACGATGCACTCCACAGGCAAGGGCTCCGCCTTCTTCACCACCATGCTGCGCTCCGCCAGCTCGGCCTCGTATTTGGCCAGCTCTCCCGGAAACCGGTCCACGTCAGCGGTGACGACGTGGTTGGGCACCAACGTCTCGAACCTGTGGAACCAAAACATGGACATCTGGGTGAGCACCCTCCCCTTTCCCGGAATGGGATCTGGAAGGACCACGTCGAAGGCGGAAAGACGGTCCGTGGCCACGATCAAAAGCGAATCCCCGAGATCGTAGATATCCCGCACCTTGCCCTTGGCTACTAGTGGAAACTCCTTGATATGTGTTTCATAAACAACCATTGAACCGCTCCTTTATTTACCAATAGGCTTGCGCCCAAATATGAAGACTTCTACGCTCTCCTTGCGGGAGCTCTTGGGTTTGAAGACCTTAACCTCATGAAACGATGCCCTGCACTGTTTGAGAAACGAGTCGAACTCGCCGCCCTGAAATACCTTGCAGAAAAAGAAGCCCTCTGGACCGACAAGGGCCAGCGCCATGTGAAGCGCTGACTCCGCCAAGCCCACCGACCTGATATGATCCAGAGACCTGTTGCCGCTAGTCTTGGGGGCCATGTCGCTCATGAGCCCATCGGCCGCTTCCCGCCCCACAGCCCTCAGCCGCTCCAGAAGTTCTTCCGGCTCCAGCTCCAGGGCGTCACATTTAAGCACCTCCACATTTGGGGCAGAGACCCTCACTGAATGGATATCCACAGCGACCACCACACCATGCTCTCCCACCCTCTCCGCTGCGTACTGAGTCCATGAACCCGGTGCTGCACCCAGATCCACCACAGCAGCCCCCTTCTTCAGCAGTCCGTACTTCTTGTCTGCCTCCTGGAGCTTATATACTGACCGGGCAAGGAAGCCTTCCTTTTTGGCCTTCTTGAAGAAATGATCCCGAACCTTTTTCATCTAAGGGCCTACCATTCAAGATACAGCGAAAAGCTGGGCCACGTGGAGCGCCCTCGGGCCACCGTGCCTCTCTTCCAACTCCTTCAGCCTCATGAGGCAGCCGGAGCAGGACGTGACCACCACGCCGGCCCCGGTCCGCTTCAACCCGGCGAGACATTTCTGGCCGATTCTCCCCGACACCTCCGGGTTCGTCAAGCTGAAAAGACCCCCGTGACCGCAGCACGCATCCACTATCTCTCCAGTCGCTGGACCAACCGACTCTATCAATCTCGCGGCGGCATCCAACCGGCCTATCGACTGCTGATGACACGGCACATGGACAGCGATACGGGACCCCGCCTTGGAATCCAAGCCCACGTCAATACCACCCTCCAGGAGCAATTCAGAAAACTCCCGGCACCGATCCGAAACCTGGACTGCCAGACGGTGCCTCGAGTCACCCGCAGGAAAAAGAGTAGGCCAGACATTGGAAATCATATGTGCACACGAGGCGCAACTGATCAACAATATATGGAACTCCAGCCTCTCGAGAATACTGAGGACCGTCCATGCGGCCTCCCTGGCTTCCTGTTCCAGACCGGCACTCCATGCCGGCAGGCCGCAACATCCCACCTTCTCCAGTTGCACAATCCGCCCAGAAAAAAGCGACACGATATGTTCCGCCACTCCAGCAAGGGGACCTGCCTGTGCGCAGCCCGGGAAATAGACAATCCCGTTGTCCTTGTGATCAGATGCAATATGTTCTCTTTCCTGTCGCAACGGAGCAATCCTGGGCACCATTCCTGCACGGGACGCAGCCTGCATGACCAGGGGGCCCGCTCCTGCCAAACTCAAGGCCTTGGCCACCAGCTTGGTGCGCCAGGAGTAGGAACAACCTTGCCGCATGTCATGTATGATCTTGTCCAGTCTTATGCCAGCCGCACACCCCCTGGCACACCGTCCACACTGGAGACACACCTTGAAGAGGGAACGGGCATCATGCTCCCCTCTCCCTGCTTCCCCGGCAAGAGCGGCGGGAATATGGGCCTTTGCCCGCGGAGACACCCGCTCATCACGCAAAATCTTGTAGACAGGACAGAAAGATAGACATTTTCCACACCGCAAACATTTTTTGGAATAAGTGTTGCAAACCATTTGCAGAGAACGTATAATATAT
>WFVQ01000005.1 GCA_015491585.1 Deltaproteobacteria bacterium | reverse complement strand
CATGTCTGCCATTCTCTATTCTCTCGGGCGGTATCGGGATGCTCTTGCCGTGGCGGACCAGGCGTGCCATTTCCACAGGAAGCGTTTTGGGACGGAGTGCAGGGAGGGCCTCTTCCGCAAGGGGGTCGCCCTCGCGGCCGTGGGTTCCGTTGAAGAAGCGGCCGCAATATTTGATGACTTGAGCGCTCAGGGCTTCCACTACCCAGGTTTTTCCGCGGTTAGGCAGCGCGTGAAAGAATGGTTGCAGTCGAAGAGCCGCATAGGAAGCAAGCGATTAGAGGTGGTGAAATGCTAACGGCAAAGGATGATGCCGGAAATACCCTCTCCAGTAACCAGTTCTTGATGGCCAGGTTGCGCCGCATTCGGCCTGGGGCCGTGGACGTGGCCGAGATCGCCGAAATATTGGATGCCCTTGATGCCTCGGCCATTGCTCCTGGCGACATATTGGATATCGCCAGGAGCGCAATCATGCATGGGCTGGTCGAGAAAGGATTGGACCTTTTAAGAAAACTTAATTTGCTTCATCCCGAATATGAAGAAGGCTGGAAGGAACATGTCCGTGTCCTGGAGTTCCTGCAACGCATGCCAGAGCTCCTTTCGCTCAGGGTCCAGGCCGAATCGGTCATGGGAAGGGAGCGCGCTGAAGCTGTTTTAGGAAGATCTCCCATTTATGAGGAGTCTTCCGGCATTGCCGCCCACGCGGGATCACGCGAAGAAGATCCGTCCCTGGCCCCGTTCAGGGGGAGAGTGCGGCGTGCGGAAGACCTCAGGTGTTTTGCCGCAATATTCAAGGGTCGGAGTGACTGCTTTGCACGCCAGTGGGTGGACAGGAAAAAAGGAGCCCAGGGATATGTTCCTGAACGGCGTCCCATGACCATCTCGGACATAGAGGATCACCTGTCGGGCCGCTGTACCTATGGGATCTATTTAATGGAAAAAGATAACAATGTCTCCCTTGGAGTCATAGATATCGATCTCGTCAAGCGATACCGTTCAGGAGATAGAGGTCGTCCTCCAGCAGGAGACCTCAAACGGGAGATCTCATTTCTAATCCGCCATATCTACCGAAACGCGGAAAAGCACAGAATAACACTCATAGCTGAATTTAGCGGGGGAAAGGGATATCATTTATGGTTTCCGGTAGATGCTCCGGTGCCGGCATCGGCCATGAGGAAGGCTCTTGCATTGCTGATAAGGGATGCGGCCTCGGGGCTGGTTTTTTTCCAACTGGAAATCTTTCCCAAGCAGGACCGTCTCGCAGGCAAGGGGCTTGGCAACCTGGTCAAGCTACCCCTGGGCATACATCGAGGTTCTGGTAAGCGCTCCTACCTTCTTGGTGCCGGTGGGAAGGATGAGCCGTCACAACTGGCCTTTCTGCATTCCATTGTCCCCACGCCGGCAGAGCGGATCTTGGAGATAGCTGAGAGGGCTGACACGGCGGAAATAGTTCAGCATCCAGCAACAAGGCGTGCAAGTCGTAAATTCCCGGTATTGGAGCAGCTTATTCAAGGTTGTTTCCTCATCGGACGTGTGGTTAGAGAGCTGCTTCATGGGAGGTCGATATCCGAGAGAGAGCGGCGCGTAGTGATATGGACCATAGCCCATCTAAAAGAGGGGCGAGAGATTATCCACCATCTTTTTTCCAATACTCCTGATTACAGCAGGCCTCTCCTGGATTACGAGCTGTCCCAGGTGCGCGGAACACCCCTTGGATGCAAAAAAATCCACGGGTTATTGGGACAGGGAGACGTGGTTCTGCCATGTACATTTCAGTTGAAAAAAGGTGAATATCGCCATCCCTTACTCCATCTCGATGAGTGGACGAGCGATGATCGTCATCCACCAAAAGCAGAGCGAATAGTAAATCTCCAGGACGCCATATCCAATCTCAAGGCGGCCATATCGGCAGTGGAGCGATATCTCGCATAAGGGAAGCGTGCCAATGGAATCCCTATATGTAGTGGAGCCCGGTTCCTATCTGCGCATTGCGGGCCACGGTTTGAGGATAGTCAAGGACGGGACGGTTTTATCGGAGATACCGGCCAAGGGACTTGAGCGTTTGACCCTGGTGGGAAGATGCAGCATGACCGGATCGGTGCTGGACTTCCTGATAAGGAACAAGATAGAGACGGTATTCATGACTCACAGTGGCAGGTTCAGGGCCAGATTGCTCCTTGATGGAACCGGGCATGTCAATATCAGGATGGTGCAGTATCGCCGTCTCTCAGACGAGCGATTCAAGGTTAGGACCGCCGCCAGCATCGTGGCCTCCAAGCTGAAGAGGCAGGGCGTTCTCCTGTTGAAGCGGGCATACCGCAGTAGGGACAGTAGGTTGCGGGAGCTTTCCCTTCAGTTGACCATGTTGGCGGAACGGGCGGAGAATAGTGGCGATCTGGAGGAGATAAGGGGGATAGAAGGCTATGGTGCCAGGCTATACTATGGCGGTTTTGGCATGTTGATACTGAATGATGAGTTTCGATTCGAGGGGAGAAACAAGCGGCCACCCCGTGACCCTGTAAATGCCCTTCTTTCCTTTATTTACACTCTATTCACCAATGAGTTGCTCAGTGCCATCAAGGCTGTCGGACTTGATCCCTATCTGGGGGCGCTTCATGAACCCTTGAGGGGAAGGCCCAGCCTGGCATGCGATCTGGTCGAAGAGTGGCGTCCCCTCGCCGACGCCTTTGTCCTCAATGTTATAAACAGGCGATTGGTCAAGAGAGAGGACTTCGTGTTCATGCATGGTGATGAGAGGCCGGTGGAGATGACACCTTCCCTTCTGCGGACATTCATTGAGGCCTATGAGCGGAAGATGTCGAGGCCTGTAATCATGGATGGTGAATCCATGAAACTGAGATGGGGCATACATCGAAGAGTGAGATGGTTTGCAGATTATTTGAGGGAAAAGGAACCACGCTGGCATCCCCTCAACCTGAAAGAACGGTAAGGTGTATGGAAATGCAAAGGGCCATGCTTTTGGATATAGTTGTAAGGATATGACATGTTTTATTTGATATGTTTCGATGTTAGCGATGATAAGGCGCGATATCGGGTAGTGAAGGCCCTGAAGGGTTACTGCCGTAGGGTGCAGAAGTCGGTATTTGAGTGCCCGTGTCTTACTGAAAAACAGCTTTTGGACATTAAGGATGCCCTGGAAGCGATCATAGACCATGCTACCGATTCGGTAAGATATTATCGTCTATGCCGCAATTGCCTTTTGGATATGGAGCGCTCAGGTCTTGGGGAGGGGGTTGAAGTTGAGGATTTTGCTGTGATATAACCAGCTTAGGGAAGTATGGGTACATATTTTATGTGAAAAGTTTTTTGTTCTTTGAAAACAGTATATTGGTGATAGGTCTAAGTGAGGAGATAGAAGGCCGCTCTAAAATTATGGAGATGTGCAAAAAATGTTGGACAACTGGCAATAATCTCATTAAAAATTCAAGATAGAGATTTCCGATTAGGACCCGTTTGAGGGGATTACGACTCCACAATGCACCGTCATCAACTTCCTCGACGAAGCGGATTTCCGATTAGGACCCGTTTGAGGGGATTACGACTCATGGCGTTCATCTTTAATACCTCCTCTTCGGTGAGGATTTCCGATTAGGACCCGTTTGAGGGGATTACGACCTTATCGTTTCAGCGGTTGTTGTTTCTGGTGTTGAGATTTCCGATTAGGACCCGTTTGAGGGGATTACGACGAGGAAGGCAGGGGAAACTTTTTATCTGG
>WFVQ01000004.1 GCA_015491585.1 Deltaproteobacteria bacterium | reverse complement strand
CTATAACCCCTCCCAGAGCCGCAATGCCCATAGGCACGTCCACCTTGCACACGAGATCATTGCCGTGCCGAACGAGATATTCATGGGGCTCTACCTGAATGACGATGTATAAGTCGCCCCTTGCCCCCCCTCTCACGCCGGCCTCGCCCTCTCCCCTCAAGCGGAGCCTGGAGCCAGTATCAACGCCTGCGGGTATCCTGACACTCACCTTTCGCCTGCCCATCACGCGCCCCTCGCCACCGCAGCGAGAGCAGGGCTGGGATATGATCACCCCCCTGCCCGAGCACCTGGAACAGGTGGAGGTAACCCTGAAGAACCCCTGCGAATGCACCACATGGCCGGACCCTCCACATACAGGGCACCTGACCGGGGAGGCCCCTTCGCCGAGCCCGCTTCCCCCGCAATGCTCGCAGGTCTCCAGGCTCTGGATCTCCACCTCTTTCTCAACTCCCTTAACCGCTTCTACAAAGGAGATGGTGAGGTCGTAACGGAGATCTGCGCCAGACTCTGGGGCCATTCCCCTGCCCTGGCGCCTGAATCCTGAGGCGAAGCCGAAAAACTCTTCGAATATGTCACTGAAAGAGCTGAAGATGTCCTCATGCCTACTGAAGCCCTGGAATCCGGTGCCTTTTACCCCCTCGTGACCATATAGGTCGTAGGCCCGCCGCTTCTCTGGATCCCTGAGGACCTCATACGCCTCAGCCGCCTCCTTGAACCGCTCTTCGGCCTCCTTGTCACCGGGATTGCGGTCCGGGTGGTATTTGAGGGCAAGCCTCCTGTAGGCCTTCTTTATCTCCTCCTGCGAGGCGTCACGCGACACCCCCAGGACTTCGTAGTAATCACGGCCCATCTTCCCAAACTACTCTTCCGCGCCGAGACCGTTCATCTGCAGTGCCTGGAAGACCCTGTTTTCTTCGGCCTCTTTGGCCAGCTCATCTATGTTTTCGAAAGAGACCTTTCCCGCTGCTATCTCCCTCAAAGCCACGACGATCTCCTTGTTCTTGCAAACCACCAGGGGCTCTGCCCCTTTGCGGAGCTGTTTCACGCGCTCCACCACCAGGTGGACCAACTCGAACCGGTTTTTCACCTTGTCAAGGCAGTCTTCTACGGTAACCCTTGCCATCGAAATCCTCCCTGGTATATGCACCGGAGTTCCGCCCACGCACACAGGCGGACCAAGCGAAATTTAGCATTATACCTATAATTGTTTACCAGGCAATCCCAAAGCATCTCGAAATCTCTTGCCGCTTCAGGTCGGCCATCCTTTGCCATCCTTTTTCTATATCGGCTAATTTAGTCATTCCGCCGTTGAGAATCCAGTTCCCCGGCACGAGAGAAACAAAAATGTGGCGTGCAGCCTTGCTTTTTTCTAAAATTGGAATAGATAAAAGAAAAATTTTCCGGGTTTGGGAGCGGGATCTCGAACTGCTTGTCAGTGGTGAAAGATGAGATATTTGATAACCGGTGGTGCGGGATTTATCGGGTCTAACCTCTGCGACGCGCTGATACAACAGGGGGAAGAGGTAGTCATCATAGATGACTTGTCAACTGGATCCCTCGACAACATAACCCACCTCCTGGACAACCAGAACTTCCAATACCACAACAACACCATACTCAATCACCGCGTCATGGATCACCTCATCAGGGAGTGCGACGCCGTAATCCACTTAGCGGCGGCGGTCGGGGTCAAATACGTGCTGGAAAACCCGCTCTCCTCCATCGAGACCAACATCAGGGGGACGGAAATCGCCCTTGAGCTGGCGAACAGATACAAGAAGCGGATACTCATCGCCTCCACCTCAGAGGTATATGGAAAGCACACCCACGCACCTCTCAAAGAAGACGACAACGTGATATACGGCCCCCCCTCCACCATGCGCTGGAGCTACGCCGCAGCAAAGCTTATAGACGAATTCACGGCCTTGGCTTATCACCGCACCAAAAAACTGCAAGTGGTGATAGTGCGCTGTTTCAATACTATAGGGCCTAGACAAACGGGGCTGTACGGCATGGTGCTGCCCCGGTTCATACAGCAGGCCCTCCGCGACGAACCACTGACCGTTTACGGCGACGGATCGCAGACCAGGACGTTCACTTACGTCGGAGACGTGGTGGAGGCCCTGTTACGGCTGATCCACTGTGACGCGGCAGTGGGCGAGGTGGTGAACGTCGGCGGTCAGGAAGAGATCCCCATAAGGGAGCTGGCCGAGAGGACCATAGCCCTCACGGGAAGTAAGTCCGAGATCATGCTTGTTCCCTACAGCCAGGTGTACGGAAGGGACTTCGAGGACATGATGCGGCGGGTCCCGTCGCTGGAGAAGCTGGAGCGGCTAACCGGATTCCGCCCCGAAACCGACCTGGATACAATGCTAACGAAGACCATAGAGTACTTCCGGTCCAAGTCCAACTGAACCGCGGAGCCGTGTTGTCATTCACCACTCTCAACAACATGGTCGCCTTCGTGGCGGCGGTGGCCTTGAGCGCTACCCTAACTCCACTGACCATCTGGCTGGCGAAGAGTACCGGCCAGGTGGCCTATCCCCGTAGCGACCGGTGGCACACCAGGCCCACCGCTCTCCTCGGCGGGATAGCCATCTTCGGCGCGTTCATGATGTGCAGCCTCATGTTCTGCGACATGGAGAGTGGGCTGGCCACGCTCCTGGCTGGCGCCTGCGCCACCTTTGCACTGGGCCTATACGACGATCTGAAGGAGCTTCCGCCCCAGAGCAAGTTCCTGGGGCAGCTCATCATTGCCGCATTCTCCGTAGGGATGGGGCTCCAATTTCCCTTTTCCAACCCGGTTCTCTCTGTAATGCTGTCGCTCTTCTGGTTCGTGGGCATAACAAACGCGCTGAACATACTGGACAACATGGACGGCCTCTCTTCAGGCATAGCCCTGGTGGCATCCCTGTCGCTCTGGATATACGCCCAGCTCTACAAAGCGCTGCCAGTTCAGATGCCAGCCATCATCCTGGCTGGAGCGGCCTTAGGTTTCTGGATATACAACTTCAATCCGGCAAGGATATTTATGGGAGACTGCGGCAGTATGCTGCTGGGTTACTGCCTGGCCGGTCTCTCCATAATAGGGGCCAAAGAGGGAGAGATGGCCATGATCTCCACTGGAGCAGGGATCTCCAACTTCATCCTCCTGCTGTCGATACCCGTGGCCGTTCTTATAATACCCATCTTTGACACGGTGCTGGTAACCTTTGCCAGGGTCAGGAACGGCAGGTCGCCCTTCATGGGAGGACGGGACCACACCTCCCACAGGCTGGTGCTGATGGGATACTCCGAGGCCAAAACCGTCCTCACCCTTATGGGGCTCTCGGCCGCGGTCTCTGCCGTGGTGCTCTACCTGGCCCAGCACAGTCTCCACGGGCTATTGACCATCGTCAGCATAATAGCGGTCTTTGCCCTGTTTGCAGGGGCATTCTTAGCCAGTTGCAACAAGACGATCTATTCGCCGAGAAGGGGCCGTCATGCCAGGCCCAGAGGCAATCTACTCCTCACGCTTCTCAACAAGAAGCAGATACTGCAAGCTGCGGCAGACACTGTCCTTGTGACGGCGGCCTATCTCGGAGCCTACCTCCTGAAGTTCGATGGGGTCTTGAACAGGGACAACCTTGAGCTTATAGAGAAGTCTCTCCCCATATTGATAGCCGTCAAGCTCACCGCCTTCTGGGCCTTGGGGCTCTACAGAGGGCAGTGGAGGTACGTCAGCATCTGGGATCTATGGCAGATCTCCAAGGCTACGGCGTTGAGCTCGCTCACGTTCTGCGCCATTCTCCTGTTCCTCTACCGTTTCCAAGGCTTCTCCAGGACGGTGATGGTGCTGGATGCGCTATTGACCATGGTATTCATCGGGGGGATAAGGCTATTTCTCCGCCTCCTCAAGGAGCACTTCAGCATCCAGGCCGAGAAGGCGCGCACCACCCCGATTCTGATCGTCGGGGCCGGAGACGGGGGGGATCTATTCCTGAGGGAACTGCGCAAAAACCAGAATCACGACTACCTTCCCATAGGCTTCCTGGACGACGACCCTGGCAAAAGAGGCCAGATCATCCACGGCATCCCAGTGCTCGGCGGCAGGGAAAGGCTGATCTCTTTGGCCAGGCGCCACGGGATCAAGGCTATATTCATTGCCATTCTGTCCGCCTCCGACGAGGAGCTGGACGATTACGTGGAAGGGGCCAAACGCCTGAACATACCCTGTTTTCGGGTCAGGCCGGTGCTGGCGCAGGAGAGGGGTGACGAAGCTGTGCCACTGGAAACGAGGCGGGCAAAGATCCTCACTTTGCAGTCAGGGAGCAAAAGGTGAAAAAAAGAAGCAAAAAAGAGATAAAGGAACTTCAGGACAAACTCCTCTACAAACGCAGGCATACCTTTTCTCAGATGAAACGCTCCGAGCTGAAGGCCCTGGAGCGCTATTGCCGGGAATATATGGAGTTCCTGGACCACGCCAAGACCGAGCGTCTTGCCGCTGCGGAAATCGTCAAAGCAGCGGAAAGGCACGGCTTCTCCCGCTCTCCTGGCACAGGGGCCGGCACGCGCCGATGGTGGGAGTTCAGGGGCAAGTTCGTGGCCCTTGCGGTCATGGGGCAAAGACCCGTGACCGACGGGGTAAGGATCATAGTCTCACATATCGATGCCCCGCGGCTGGACCTGAAGATCAATCCTCTTTACGAGGAGATGGACATGGCCTACATGAAGACCCACTATTACGGGGGAATCAAGAAATTCCAGTGGGTCACCAGGCCACTTGCTCTTCACGGCGTAGTTGTCAAGGATGATGGAAGGACCGTTCCCATATCAATAGGCGAGGAGCAAGATGACCCTGTCCTGGTGATTAATGATCTCCTCCCCCACCTCGCCCAACGGGTGCAGGATAAGAAACTGCGGGAGGCGATACCGGCCGAAAAGCTCAACATTCTCGTAGGAGGTATACCCCTGCCCAGGGGAGAAGAGGCGGAAAAGGCAGTGAAGCTCCACATCTTGGAAATCCTAAACAGGAAATTCGGAATCACCGAACGCGACTTCGTCTCGGCAGAGATAGAGGCCGTGCCCGCGGGAAGGGCGCGGGAAGTGGGCCTGGACCGTGCATTCGTCGGCGGCTACGGCCAAGACGACAGGTCCTGCGCCTTTGCATCGCTGAAGGCGATCCTCAATACCAAGACACCGCCGCACACATCCATTTGCCTCTTCGTTGACAAAGAGGAGATCGGAAGCGACGGGAACACCGGGGCCAAATCCCTCTTCCTCCACCTGGTGATGGAGGACCTCCTGGATATGGACGGCTCCAGCGGCTCTGCAGCGCGCAGTCTCGCCCGTTCGCTGGCTATTTCGGCCGACGTCACCTCTGCCGTGGACCCCGACTATATGGAGGTCCATGAGAAGAACAACAATGCCTGGTGCGGGTATGGTGTGAATCTTACCAAATACACCGGGGCCAGAGGCAAGTATTCTGCCAACGATGCCCATGCCGAATATCTTGGGTTCATAAGGAGGGCCTGGAGCCGGGGAGGCGTGGTCTGGCAGGCTGGAACCATGGGGCGCGTTGATGAGGGAGGAGGAGGGACAGTGGCCAAGTACCTGGCCCAGCACGGCATCAACGTAGTGGACGCCGGCACCCCCCTGCTCAGTATGCACGCCCCCTTCGAGATCGCCCACAAGGGGGATCTCTTCATGACATACCGGGGATATGCAGCGTTTTTCGCGGAGGAGGGGAGCCATGAAGATCATTGATCCATCGTTCCAGGTTCTGGACAGCTATTTCCGCAACGGCAGGATCCTGGAGCAGATCGAACGGTGCGGCAGGGTCTGTTACAAAAGCGAGGAAAAGATAACCCAGGACTCCGCCGTGCCGTTCATAAAGGGGATCATCTCCAGAGGTCATGAGTCGGTGCTGGAGATGGCCCAACTGGTCATGGAGGTCTCGGTGGAAAGCGAAACCCCCATGTTCAGATTCTTCGAGACCATTCCCCGATTCTGCCAGGCGGACAGGTTAGACAGGAAACGGTTCCTGATTTCGGGCAACCCCCGCTCCTTCCGCGACTTGGCCCGTACTCACTCGGGATTGAAGGTGGTCAAGGCCATACTCTGCCTCCTGACCCGTGAATATCCGCCGCTGTTTCAAGACCTGGAGCCCAAGAGGGGCTGGATCTCCCAGGACGGAATAGAGGTGAGGCTACTTACTCCAGAGGAGGTGGACAGCCTCCCCCTTGAACTCCTGATCAAGCACCGGGCCCTGCTTCTCCACCTCACCGTCAACCGTGCCGTAACGCATGAATTGGTGCGCCACAGGGTCGCCTCCTATCTCCAGGAGTCGCAGCGTTATTGCAGATATGGGGAGGCGAAGTTCGGAGGGGAAGTGGCATTCGTACGGCCCTGTTTCTACCAGGAAGGGAGCAGGGAGTTCCAACTGTGGCGCCGGGCCATGGAGGAGACGGAGGCCATATATTTAGAACTCCTGAAGAGCAGCTCTCCACAGGCCGCCAGGACGGTTCTTCCCAACTCGTGCAAGACCGAAATCATGGTGCATGCCACCCTCGCGGAGTGGCTCCACATCCTCAGGCTGCGGGCCTCGAAGGCGGCGGACCCATCCATGCAGGAGATCATGCGTCCCATCCTGGACGACCTTGCAGGACGGTTTCCGCAGGTATTCGCCAGTCTCAAAGAGGCAATGGAATCAAGATAGGACTACACCGTGGCGGTGGGCACGCATAAAAACTTCGACGCCGACTTCTTGGTGATAGGAAGCGGAATAGCAGGCCTCTCTTTTGCGTTAGAGGCGGCCGAGATCGGTGAGGTCTGTATAGTCACCAAGAAGGAACCCTGGGATACCGCCACCAACCTGGCCCAGGGGGGAATCGCCTGCGTCCTCGCGCCCGACGACAGCTTCGAGCTCCATGTCCAGGACACCCTTAGGGCAGGCGACGGCCTATGCCACGAAGAGATCGTCCAGATCGTGGTCAGCGAGGCCCCTGGCCGCATCGAAACCCTTGAACGCTACGGCGTGCGGTTCGCCAGGGACCCCAATGATCCCTCCAGATTCGATCTGGGCAGGGAAGGGGGCCATTCGCGACGGCGGATCGTACGGGTAGAGGACTTCACAGGCCGATCCATCCAGACGGTGCTGCTGGACAGGGTAACCGCCCATCCCAAGATAAGACTGATGCCCCACCACATCGCCGTGGATCTGATCACACAGGGCAAACTGGGCTTTGGACGGGGAGGCAGGGAGCGGTGCATGGGCGCCTATGTACTCGACGTCGATCGCAACGAGATCCGCCCGATCCTCGCCCCTGTCACGGTGCTCGCCACCGGAGGCGCTGGAAAGGTGTATCTCTACACCAGCAATCCCGATGTCGCCTCGGGCGCCGGTGTGGCTATGGCGTACAGGGCCGGTGCCAGGGTAGCCAACCTGGAGTTCGTGCAATTCCATCCTACGTGCCTGTTTCATCCAAGGGCAAAGAACTTCCTGATCTCCGAGGCGTTACGGGGGGAAGGCGCGATCCTGATTGACGGCTCCGGGCACCGGTTCATGGAAAAGTATGATCCAGAGAGGATGGAACTTTCCAGCCGCGATGTGGTGGCAAGGGCCATTGACGCAGAGTTGAAGAGGAGCGGGGACGAATGCGTTTTTCTGGATATCTCCCACAGGCCCAGGGAGTTCATCGTGGAACGATTTCCAAACATATACCGAAGATGCCTGGAACTCGGCATAGACATCACAACAGATCCTATTCCGGTTGTCCCTGCCGCCCATTACATCTGCGGCGGAGTGGTGACAGACCGCGACGGCTTCACCGATATCGTAGGGCTGGTGGCCATTGGCGAGTGCGCCTGCACCGGGCTCCACGGAGCCAACCGCTTGGCCTCCAATTCGCTGCTTGAAGGACTGGTTATGGCCCATAGGGCGGTCAAGACGTGTGCCGGATTATTGTCCGAGCTGAGGGAAATCAGCGGCCCGGAGGCGCCGTTATGGGACACAGGCGGGGCCGTGGACATGGACGAAGGCGTCCTCATCTCCCACAACTGGGATGGCATACGCAGGCTAATGTGGAACTACGTAGGCATAGTGAGGACCGAGAAGAGGCTAAATCTTGCCAGGGACCAAATCACCCCCATGCTCAACGAAATAGATCGGCACTACTGGGACTATATACTCACCAGGGACTTCATCGAGCTCCGCAACTTGGCCCAGACGGCAGACCTTATCATAGAGGCTGCCTCCAGGCGCAAAGAGAGCAGGGGAGGACACTTCATAGCCGACTATCCCGCTAAAAATGACTGGGAGTGGCGCAGGGATACCATCCTAAAGAGACGCCTAAACCACTCGTCCTCCCCGCATGAGCGATGAAGAAGCGAACCGTCCTGGCCTTTGGGGCAGGTATGGTCCTGGCCGGAGTGTCACTTGCCGTTGTCTTCTACGAACAGGAGGCAAGACGGCTCATCCAGGAGATCTGGAGGCTCTATCAGGAAAGGGAGGTGGCGAGGGAGTTCATTCTCGGTCTTGGCCCCTGGGGCCCCCTGGCTTTTATTGGGCTACAGGTCCTACAGATCGTATTCTCGCCCATACCAGGCGAGGCCACGGAGCTGTTAGGCGGCTTCCTCTTTGGCAAATGGCTGGGATTCGCCTATTCTATGGTTGGCCTCACTCTGGGCTCGTTGCTGGCCTTCTTCATAGCCAGGAGTTTCCGCGGGCTCGCGCAGAAGATTCTGGAATCCAACCCCTGGTATAGACGCCTGGACGACCTCCTAGAACACCAAGGGCTCTTCGTCTGTTTCCTGTTGTTTCTGTTCCCAGGATTCCCAAAGGACTTTCTCTGTTATCTTTTGGGGCTTTCTACCATGCCGTGGCCGGCATTCGCGGTCATAACCTTCCTGGGCCGCATCCCGGGAGCCTTCGTGCTCAACCTCCAGGGAGCATCGGTCTATGACGGCAACAAGCTGGAGATGGCGGCGGTGTTCGCCGTAGTCCTGCTGTTCGCCCTCCCTGCATGGCTGAAGCGGGAGGCTATCTACAGATGGATCGAGAGAAACGCGCGGAAGGCAGCGGAGAAATGAACCGTATATGGATAGCGCTTGCCTCTGGCCTCTACGTGGGATTCGTTCCCTGGGCTCCCGGCACCTTCGGCAGTCTACTGGGAATTGTGCCAGCCCTGCTGATTGGAACCGAGGGGCCCCTTCCTGCGATGGCCCTTGTCTTGGCGTCCTCAGCCTCGATTCCAGTCATATCACATGCGGGCAGGCTCCTGGGATGCACCGACGCATCCGCCATAGTCCTGGATGAGATCCTGGGCATGTGGCTTTCCATGCTCTACATTCCTCCCAGTCCGCTCAATATAACCGTCGCCTTCCTGCTTTTCCGTTTTTTTGATATATTGAAGCCGTTTCCAGTGGGATGGCTGGAAAGGCACGTGCCAGGAGGAGCCGGGGTCCTGCTCGACGACTTGGCCGCTGGCCTGTTGGCCAACATCTGCACCACTGCATTCATATACATGGTAGGGGGGCATGGTTAAAGAGGTTAGGGGAGAGGTGATCTCCATAGGAGATGAACTTATCACCGGAAAGGTTGGCAACAGTACAGCCGCCTTTGCGGCCAGGAAACTCACAGAGCACGGCTTTACAATCCACCGCATAACGGCCATAGGCGACGATCCAGAAACCATCCGAGAGAGCCTGGAGCAGGCCCTTGGGAGGTCGGATTTCGCCATCATATCGGGAGGCTTGGGCCCTACCGACGACGACATCACGAATGAAGCGGTTTCGGCCGGACTCGGCATAGGACTGAAATTCCAACCTTCCATCTTCAAGAGGGTCATGGAGCGGGCAGGCCGGCTCTATTCCGAAGAGATGGGCAGGAAGATGGCCTCGCTTCCAGAAGGGGCGAAGGAGCTCAATCCCCAAGGGAATGCCGCGGGCTACCTACTTATTCACCACCGCGTCCCCCTCTTCTTTCTGCCCGGCGTACCAGACCAGATGGAGGACCACCTGGTCACGCGGGTCATTCCCTGGCTGGAAAACCATTTTCCCCACAGACCCGCCATCCTATCCACCACCCTTATCACCTTCGGGCTCAGTGAAACGGAAATAAACCGCAGATTCCTCGAGCTGGAGGTGGACGGGGTGGAAGTCGGATATTATCCGCGCCATCCAGAGGTCCATGTGGTCCTGACCGCCCGTGGAAAGGACCGGGATCAGGCTGCCTCCATCCTGGCAAGGGCGGCGGACCGGGCTGGCGAGCTCATCGGTCCCCACCTGGTCTC
>WFVQ01000003.1 GCA_015491585.1 Deltaproteobacteria bacterium | reverse complement strand
GAAGTAAGGGTTGACGCCCAGGGCATAGTAGCCCATTTGGCCGGGGCAATAAACAAAATCATCCTGAACCTCAGGACCGTCCATCCCAACCTGAACCAGGCCACCAAGGAGGCGCCTGCCCTGGCCTATGCCGCCGACAGTGTCGCCTCGCTCATGGCCGGTGCAGTCAACGAAGTCCTATCCAAGTCCGATCAGCTCCTGGAACTTTTCGGTGAGCTCGAGTCCACTCCTGAAGAGCTGAGGCAAGAGAAGATCAAGCAGGCCAAGGCCTTTGTCTTCGACATCATCTCCTCGCAATCTTACCAAGACCGTGCCAGGCAGGAGCTCGGGAAGCTGGAAAAGAAGCTGGAGGCCATGAGGGATGCCTTGCTGAAGGTGCTCCTGGTGATGAACCTGCATCATGGTGATGGCGATAAAGCGGAACACCAGCAAAAACTCTTGGAAGAGGTCAAGACCCCGGATGCGGGGGGCCCGTTGAGCCAGGACCTCGTCGACGAACTCCTGGCCGAGTTCGGACTCTGATCTGGTCACTTCATGTCCCCAGATTCGGAAAATCCATCATATCTATATCAGGGAGATAGATTTCGGGTCGTGCGCCTGGAGCATGGTGACAGACCGGCCAAGGAGGTCGTGGATCATCCTGGTTCGGCGGTGATCGTTCCTTTCAAGGCGCCAGATATCCTGATACTCATTTGGAACTTCCGTGTGACAGCGGGCAGGAGGCTCCTGGAGTTTCCCGCTGGCACCATAGAGCCGGGCGAGTCTCCCGCACAGTGCGCGGCCAGGGAACTTCGGGAGGAAACCGGTTACTCCGCCTCCAGTCTTGTGCCTTTAGGCAGGTGTTTCGCCTCCCCCGGGACCTCCACCGAAGTGATGCACTTGTTCGCCGCCAGCGGTCTGACATTCCACGGCCAGGATCTCGACCAGGGAGAAGAGATCACCGCAGTGGAGCTGTCACTGGAGGAGCTGCGCGGCATGGCCGCCAAAGGAGAGATAGAGGACGCCAAGACCCTGTGCGCACTGGCCCTCTGCCTCTGGCGCCCTCTCCCAGCCGACCTCACCCTCTTTGTCTCCGGTGATCCGCCGCTTGAGCGTTTTGAAACCGGCACAGAAGATAACGGTTAAAAGGCTCAATTTTCATCCTCTCATCGCGCTCTCTGCACTCTTCTTCCCCAAACTTTGCATGGAGAGAGGTAAGTGAAAAAATCAAAATTTCAACATAAAGCGCCCCGCCGGAGCCTGCCGACGGGGCGCTGCGGCCCTCAAAAGATATCTTTACCTTAGTCTCGAGGCAACGCACTCTGAAGCATGGACCTCTTTCCTGTTGTTGGATGGGTTGAGCTCCACGAAGCTAAATCTGCTATTATGCGGGATGAGCAAGGCCGCCTCCGCCGTTATTCCCACGCTGCGTTTTACCAGCACCGGATGATTCTCGATTACCACTTGGACGTCATTACGCCAGGAGATGGTGAAAGGCACTGTCTTCGTAACCATCCTGCTCCGCACCATATCGAAATAGGTTACCGTAACTTTTCCCTCCACACTATCCCACCTGTCGTTTGGATCGAAGGGCTGAGCGTCTTCTATGGCCACAGCCAAGTTGGGCAGGTTTATGGCATCCACCCTTGAAAGTGCTCCGTCACAATAACTGCAAGATTGGTCGGTCACAGACTGTGTACTGCCCACGGAGTAAACCTTCAAATCTACTTTGTGCGTGAGTATCCTTGGCTTCATAATTGTGCCTGCCACGTTGGATGACGGCGGACCGGCAGACGCCACCCCGGCGGCCAAAACAACGGCGGAGACAGCACCGGACAATACTTTGAACCACTTGCTAATTTTCATTTCTAATACCTCCTTTTTTGTTTTTGTACGAACTTGGCGTATTTGCCAATATGTACGCATCGGCACGCAAATGGTTCAAAGAATTACAACTTCTCCACCGGACACATTGCCTCACGCGCCGGAAGAGACATCCTCCAACTCGGGGAAGTCGGCCAGGTCCTTGGACAAGGCGGCCTTGAGATAGGTATTCACCCACCAAAATATATCGCGCCTCCTGATGTGCTCCCTGAGCCACCTCATGCGGCGCGCCCTCTCCCCCTTCTCCATGTGGAAGGCAGTGTAAATGGCGTCGGAAATCCCCTCGACGTCATAAGGGTTCACCAGAATGGCCCCCTTGTGGAGCTGGGAGGCGGCCCCGGCGAACTCGCTCAGTATCAAGACGCCGTTCTCCTCCAGGTTGCATGTGCAGTACTCCTTGGCCACCAGGTTCATGCCGTCCTTCAACGGAGTGACCAGGGCGATCTCGGCAAGGCGGTAGTAGGCGAGCAGGTCTCTGCGGCTGAGATGTTTGTAGAGGTAGTGGATGGGAATCCATCCAGAGGTGGACAGGAGGCCGTTTATCTCGCCTACCAGGCGCTCTATCTCTCCCTTGAGGGCCCGATACTCCTCCACCTCCTCCCGGCTGGGCACAACCACCTGCACCAGGGTGATCTTCTCCCTGAGCTCTGGATAACGCAAAAGCGTGGTCTTGAAGGCCTCGAACCTCTCGGGGATACCCTTGGTGTAGTCCAGGCGGTCGATTCCCAGCACTATCTGCATGTCTGGAAACTTCTCGTGGAGAAACCAGGCGCAGTCGGCCACCTCCTTGGAAGAGGCATCCTCAGCGAAGTTATGGAAATCGATGCTTATGGGGAACACCCCCACTCTGACCTCCCGGTCGGGAAGACGAATGGTGATGACCCCTCCCCTGCCGTGGAGCCTGGCCTCTGGAACGAAGCGCTGTACGCACATGGTGAAGTGGCGGCGGTCCCGGATGGTCTGGAACCCTACGAGATCGTAGTCCAGGAGCGCCTTTATGATCTTCTCCCTCCAGGGCAGCTTCATGAAGATGTCCATAGGTGGAAACGGGATGTGGAGGAAGAAGCCCAACCTGTTGGAGAGCCCGTAGTCCTTGAGGAAGTGGGCCACGTGCATGAGGTGGTAGTCGTGGACCCAGACGAAGTCGGAGAGCCTTGTGTTCTGTATTATGACGTCTGCGAACTTCTTGTTGACGTTGAGATACTGATACCAGTACTGGGGCCTGAAGTTGCACCTGGTCTGGAGGTCGTGAAAGAGGGGCCAGACAATCTCATTGGAAAATCCGTAGTAATAGTCTCTCACTTCTTCCCTGGTCAGGGATACCAAGTGAAGCGAATAGCCACTCTGCCGCGAGGCCTCTGCCATCAGCCCGGAAATGGTGGAATCGTCGGTAGAACCCGACCATCCTATCCAGAGGCCACCCCGGTTGCGGAGCACAGGCGCCATAGCCGTGACCAACCCTCCTGACCCAGGCTCCACCTTGACGTCCACTCCATGCCCCACCAACTTGATGGGCAGCCTATTGGATACTGCTACCAGCCTGGACTGAGGTGTCTCCATCACTTCCCCTTCCTGCACTGGAGCCAGGCGGCGAGAAACCACCTGAGCTCCTCTGGCGGCACAAGCCATATATCGGCCTTGGTCCGGCGCAGCCGCCTTCTCACCAACACACCAACGCCGCGCCCCTTGATGGCCCCGAATCCATCCTCGTCGGTCAAGTCGTCTCCCAAAAAGGCCGCTGGCGGCGTTACATGGTATTCATCAAGGATTGTAGCAACGGCATCTCCTTTGTTACAACCGTTTTCCCTGAGCTCTATCCCTCCATCGAAGGGATGGAGCGAAAGCCTGGGCTCGGCCTCCGTCATCCTGTTGAAGAGACGCTCTCCAGAACTCTCAAGTCGCGCCCTCGCCTCCGGATCCAGCCCTCTGAAGTGGAGGGCTGCACAACCCGGCTTCCGCTCTAACCTCTCACCCACCCCCATGTGCCCTGCCCACTCCTCTACCTGTCTCTTAT
>WFVQ01000002.1 GCA_015491585.1 Deltaproteobacteria bacterium | reverse complement strand
TCTGGCCGCAGCCCCAACTGGTGAACAGAAAAAACAAGCCTGTGAGAAAGATTAAGGTTCTTTGCCTCAGCATCTGTGGCCTCCCAACAAAAGATTGCACTTGTTTTGCACCTGTTTGTGGCTTCTCTGTTCCCTTATCGGCCAGAGTGGTTGAAGGGATAAGACCCCTGGGGAAAAAAGTTTTTCCCTTTCCTATCCGTTTTCCCCGTCTCCCCTTCCCGGCGGCTTCCCGGCTATCTGTGCCCTGGCCACCTTCACCTTCACCTTGTCGGCCACCTCCAAGGTGACCACCTGGTCGGTGAGGCCGGTTATGCGGCCGATCAGCCCCCCTACGGTCATCACCTCGTCGCCCTTCTTCAGGTTGTTGAGGAATTCCTGGTGTTCGCGGGCCTTCTTTTGCTGCGGCCTTATGAGGAGAAAATAGAAGATGAAGAAGATAATGATGAGGGGAAGGAAGGCCATGAGAGGATTGCCGTTGCCACCCCCTTGTGGGGGAGGTCCCATGGCCAAGGCGTCGGAAACAAACAGCTCAACAAGGTTCATTTTTGTTCTCCCTTCTCTAAGAATCTTTTCTTGAACTCGTGGAAGCGATCCTGGAAGATGGCCTCCCTGATAGCCTCCATGAGACTCAGGTAAAAGTGTACGTTATGGATGGTGTTCAATCTGTATGACAGGAGCTCCTTGCTGATGAACAGATGGCGAAGGTATGCGCGCGAGAAGTTGCGGCAGGTATAACAGCCGCATCCAGGCTCGATTGGCCTGGAATCCCTAGCATACCTACTGTTTTTTATAACAAGGCGTCCCTCCCAAGTAAAGAGCATCCCGTTCCTGGCATTCCTCGTGGGCATCACGCAGTCGAAGAGGTCCACGCCCAGGGCCACGGCGTTGACCAGGTCTTCGGGTGTCCCCACCCCCATGACGTATCTCGGATAGTCCGTATCCAGGGCGGGGACGGTGGCCTCTATCATTTCATACATTTTCTCCTTGGGCTCTCCTACGCTAAGGCCGCCCAGGGCGTAACCGTCGAACCCTATCTCCTGGAGTTGGACCGCGTGCAGCCGCCTTAGCTCCGGATCCATGCCTCCCTGCACTATGCCGAAGAGGAGGAGGTCCTCCCTTGTCTTGCTTCTCTTGCACCTGGCGGCCCAGCGGGTGGTGAGATCAGTGGCGCGCCGAACCTCTTCAGGAGATGAGGGGTAAGGTATACAGGTGTCGAGGCACATCATGATGTCCGAGCCCAGGGACTCCTGGATCTCTATGGCGAGTTCAGGGGTGAGGGTGTGATAAGAGCCGTCTATGTGGGACCTGAATCTTGCACCCTCCTCGGTGATCTTTCTCATGGCCGCAAGACTGTAGATCTGAAAGCCCCCGCTGTCGGTCAAGATGGGGCCGTTCCACCCCATAAAGCTGTGGAGCCCTCCCATGTCCCGGATGAGATGGTGGCCGGGTCTGAGGTAGAGGTGATAGGTGTTCCCCAGGATTATCCGGGCCCCGCATGCCGCCAGTTCGTCCGGGGTCAAGGCCTTTACTGTGGCCTGGGTCCCCACTGGCATGAAGGCAGGGGTCTCTATGGGACCGTGCCCGGTCCTCAAGAGGCCCAGCCGCGCTCCCGTCGCGCTGCAGCGCCGAATCACCGAGAAGTGGGGACTGCCTCTCATACCCTTTCCTGCTCCCTGGCGTCCAGAAGCCGGACCAGCCGGTGGCACAGCGAGTCGAAGTCGCCATTGGACATGGTGACCACCACATCCCTGGGCCGGCAGTATTCACCCAGGAACCTGAGCATGGAATCGGTGTCTGGGAAGCAGTATGCCTCCTTGCCCTGAGCCCGGAGGTCGGCGACCAGCTTCGGAGAGGAGAAGCGGTCTCCCTTGGGGGCCTTTTCTGGCTGCGGCACCTCACGGACCATGACGGCATCGGCGGACGCAAAGGCGCTGGGATACCTGTCCTGGAATACCGCTCTCCTGCTGGTGTTGGTCCTGGGCTCGAAAGCAGCCACCAGGCGCCGTCCTGGATAGCGGTGGCGGAGTGCCGCGAGGGTCTCCTGGACCGCAGTGGGGTGGTGGGCGAAGTCGTCGATCACGATCACCTCCCTCGCCTCGCCAACCACCTCCTGGCGCCGTTTTACCCCCTGCGCTGCGGCCAGGCCTCGGACGATGGAGTCACGGTCGACACCTATAGATGACGCCAGCGCAGCAACCGCCGCCCCGTTGAGGGCGTTGTGCCTGCCGGCCAGGGGCATGGAGATCCTGGCGAACCGCTGGCCTCTGTGGTGGAGCTCGAAGCGGATGGAGTCGGGCAGGGATTC
>WFVQ01000001.1 GCA_015491585.1 Deltaproteobacteria bacterium | reverse complement strand
GAGGGGAGGAGCAGAGAGGTGGTGGAACAGCTCAGGCAGGAGATGGAGGCCGCCTCCGAGGCCCTGGAGTTCGAGCGGGCCGCCGTGCTCAGGGATAGGATAAGGGCCCTGGAGTGGAGCGGAGGGGGGCTTCTGGGGAGCGTGCCGGAGGATGCGGACATGGATGTGGTGGGGCTGGCATGCAGCGGCGATCATGCGGTGGCTTCCTTGATAGAGGTCCGGTCCGGTGTGGTCCAGGGAGAGCTGGAGCTGGAGCTGAATGGCGGGCTGGAGGAGGGGGAGGCGGCGTTCCTGCGGGCTTTTCTGCTCCAATGGTATGCAGAGCGGCCTCTTCCTGCCGAAGTGGTCCTCCCTTTTGCCCTCGAGGGAGCGGAATATCTCCTTGATGGGCTGTCAGCAAGGAGAGGAGGGGTCAGGGTCAAGACCGCTGTGAGGGGCTTCAGGAAGCGGCTCATCGAGATGGCTGCCGCGAATGCGGCCCAGGGGCTGGAGGCGCTGCTCCGCTCCAGGGATGAGTGGGAGGAGACCGCCCGCCTTCTCGCCGATCTCCTCGGCCTCGACTCCATCCCCACCAGGATCGAGGGCGTTGACATCTCCAACACCGGCGGTGGGCAACCCGTGGGCAGTTTTGTGGTCTTTGTCTCTGGCAGGCCGGAGAAGCGGGACTACCGGCGCTACAATCTGGACTACGTCCCTGGCCCTGACGACTTCGCCATGATCGAAGAGGCGGTCCGCCGCAGGCTGTCGGCCCGTCCGCTGCCCGATCTCCTGCTGGTTGACGGAGGCAAGGGGCAGCTCGCCGCCGCCTCCCGTGCCGTGGCCGGTGCTGGACTCAGCGAAGAGGTTGCCCTGGCGGCCATTGCCAAGGACAAGGGGCGCGGGTATGAATTGCTCCTCTCCAGCCAGGGGAGGGAGGTGGAGGCCCCGCCGCGGGTCATGTTCTTTATCCAGCGCGTACGGGACGAGGCCCACAGGTTCGGTATCACGGCCCACCGGCTCCGCAGGAGCAAGGCCAGCCTGAGGTCCAGGCTCATGGAGGTGGAGGGGATCGGCCCCAAGAGGCTCAAGACCCTGCTGGAGAGGTTCGGGAGCCCGGCCAGGGCTGCGGAGGCATCCGAGGAGGAGATCGCCTCGCTCCCCGGCTTCTCTATGCGCCTGGCCAGGAGGGTGAAGGAGGCGTTGGCCGGTTGAAGGGAAATATCACTGCATGGCTGCGGAGAGCTCCTCGGCCTTCTCGAATGCCTCTTCTATCATCGCGGCGATCTCCCCTTTACGTATTGAGAACTTCTCCTGGGCTTCGGTAACTATGAGTTCTCTGTAGGTTTCTTCATCCTCTCCATATCTAATGTGAGACACCAGGGAGACCGCTGGCTCTATATCACCGTTTCCGCCGTGGTGGAAGAGTATGCTTCTTATCAGCCCTTCCGGGAAATTCCATTCCTCGGCCATGAGCGCCCCAACGGCGGTATGGTCGAATCCGTACATCTCCTGCTCTATGGTCTTCAGGTCGGTCTCTTTGTCCAGGTTCCATGCCTCGATCACAGGGCAGTATTTTTCTTTCTTGGCCATGATTATCAGAGGGATTCCCATGTCCTGCAACAGCCCTGCGGTGAAGGATTCGCCTTCTGTGGCGGGATGGAGCCGTTCTGCAAGCATGCGGGCCAGGGAGCCGCGCCTTGCAGCAACGGCCCAAAACTGTTTCGAGTTCATGCATGAGACGTCGAACTTCGGGAGGGCGCCCTTCACTGCTATGGGAAGGAGGAGTGATTCGAGCCTGGATCTGCCCAGCAGAGAGACGGCATGATCAACGGAGCTGACTTTCCTAGATAGTCCAAAAGCAGCGGAATTTACAGTTTTCAAAACCATTACGTGCATTCCAGGATCCGCCTCGATGTGATCCGTGATCTCCTGGAGCGAGCTTTTGGTGTCTCTGATGGCGTCCAGGGCCGCCATGACGGCCTTGGGAAAGTGGGGGAGCTCAAAGCCCGAGAGCAGCTCCTTGAGTTCTTCCTTGGGATCCCGTTTCCTCTTGAAAAAATCAAATATACCCATCAATCGGCTCTCCTAGCCATTTTGTTGCTGAGTATGGATAGCAACCCCCCGAGCATCATATAGCCAGTGATAACCTCTACCATAGCCACCAGTTGCCCAAGAGTGGTATTGGGGACTACATCTCCATATCCCAGAGTGGTGAGGGTGACGACACTGAAATAGAGAGGTGATAAAGGGGTGGGATACTTTCCGAAGTCCACGCCTACGAGTGTATAGAGCCAGGCGAACAGGAAGGTCTGTATGAATATCCAGAAGCACCACCGGAACATGCTGCGGCCGCAATCGCTGGTGATGAGCCAGATGTAGTAGAGCGCCAAGGCCAGCTTGCCCCTGGACCGGAATTCCATTATGTAGTTCTGGTCCACTATGAAGCGCCTGAGTTGGTATGCACCGGCGAAGTTGATGTCCCGTATGTCGGTGCCTATCCATTGGGCCTTTTCGTAGCCATGTATCAACCTGAGCCTGGCCATGCGGAGGTCCGCATTGTTGAACGAGGCATTGCTGACATCACTGGTGGATAGATCGCATCCCCTCATAACCGCTTCTGTGAAGTCTGCACCGGAGAGGTCCGCCTCGCGCATCCTCGCCCCTCTGAGTTTGGCGCAGCGGAAGTCGGCCCCTCTGAGATCAGCCTTTGTGAAAGTGGCATTGTCGAGGCTTGCCTCGAACAGCCGGGCCCCTTGTAGTTTCGCCATTCCGAAACCGGCGTTCCTTGCGTCCACCATGTCGAGCACTGCGTTGCTCAGGTCGGCGCCTGTAAGGTCGGCATTCCTGAGCTTGGCCTCGGTAAGGATGGCACCGCTGAGATCGGCCTTGAAGAGTCTGGTTCCGGTCAGGTCCGCGCTGGACAAGTCCTTTCCCGATAGATCAATGCCGCTCAGATCCTTTCCGCGCATCTCCTCTGCTTCCATGATATCTCTCCTGTCCCGGCGGACGTGATCAGACAAGTGGAAAATTTTTTGAAAAATAGCGGAAAAACAGGGCCATGTCCAGCAGTGGAGCCATTAAATAAATTTATTGATTTTTCCGCCTTCCCTGTGCTAGAAGAGATAAGATGGAATGTGAAATAACGTTCTTTAGTATAGGGGAAGGAGGCGGAAAATGGCACGTTTCATCATTGCTCTCGTCTGTTTGGGTCTTTCCTTTGGGTCCTTCGGTGAGGTCAGTGCTGCAGATATATTGAAACTTGGAGTGCTGGCCAAGAGAGGGCCGGCAGTGGCCCAGAAGAAGTGGGGCCCCCTGACCGCCTATCTTTCTTCCAAGACCGGCAAGAAGGTGGTGTTGATACCGCTCTCCTTCGTCGCCATCGAGCCAGCTGTGAAGACAGGGAAGATCGATTTCTTGCTGGCCAATCCCGGCTTCTACGTGGCCTTGGAGAAACAGTACGGTATCAAGGCCATAGCCAGCATGCTCAACAGCCGGCAGGGCAAGGCTCTCGACCGTTTTGGAGGGGTTATATTCGTAAAGAAGGGGAGCGCCATAAAGGACGTCTCGCAGATAAAGGGTAAGAAGTTCATGTGCGTGAAGAAGACCTCTTTCGGCGGCGGGCAGATGGCCTTCAGGCTGCTCAGCGAAAAGGGTATAAATCCCTTCAAGGATACGGTCCTGCTGGAAGGCCGCAAGCATGACAACGTGGTCATGGCGGTCGCAGCCGGGAGCGTTGACGTTGGGACCGTCCGTTCCGATACCCTGGAACGCATGGAGAGCGAGGGCAAGATCAAGGTCTCGGACTTCGTGGTGTTGGAGAAGAAGGACGACGATTTCCCCTTCGTCCACTCCACCCGCCTCTATCCAGAGTGGCCCTTCGCGGTCTTGAAGCACGTTCCCGCCGCTACCGCCCAACAGGTCGCCGACGCCCTGTTCTCGCTCCAGCCGGACGATCCAGCGGCCAAGGCCGCCAAGATAGCGGGCTGGGTCAAGCCCCTCGACTACTCTCCGGTCTCCGAATGTTTGGACATAGTGAACTCTCTGGCCAAGTGAGGTGATTTCAAATGGGAGCCAAGGGCTGTTTACTCAAGGAGAAGGAGCTTACCATAGCCACTAGGATCTTGGTGCCGGTGGTGGTGATCATTATCCTCCTGATCGCCTTCCAGACGTGGACCAATTGGCGCAATGCCAAAAAGGAGAAGGAGAATATCGTGGCGAAGGTCGCGGCCAGTGGTGAAGATCTTCAGCACGAGGCCGACGCCCTGGCCAAACAGAACCTGGAGCTGGCCGTATCGCTGGCCTCCATAGACAGCGTCCAGGAGTCCATGGGCCTCCAGGACAGGGAGCGGTTGATGGGCATAGTCAAGCCCATAGTGGATGCGGTCAAGGCCAACAGCGGCCGCAGCGTCAAGGTCCACTTCCACCTCCCGCCTGGGAAGTCCTTTCTCAGGCTCTGGAAACCAGAGAAGCACGGCGACGACATAAGCGGGTTCAGAAAGACGGTGGTGGAGGTGCTCCGTACCGGCAAGCCTGTCTATGGGATCGAGGCCGGAAGGGTGGGGCTCGGCGTCAGGGGCCTTGCCCCTATCTTCTGGGCTGGGTCGGACAAGCCTGTTGGCAGTGTCGAGGTGATATCGTCCCTCAACAAGGCAGCAGAGTTGCTTGCATACAAGGCCGGGGAGAACAACGCCATATTCGGCCTTTCCACTGTTGCGGCGACCGCCGCTGCTTTTTCTGCCAAGGGAAAGGTGGGTAGGTTCGGGATCCTGAAGGAGCCTGAGAATGCGAAGTATCGATCACTGGTTACTGAAGAGCTGCTGGAACAGGCGCTCAAGAAGTCAGTTGTCGAGGAGAAAGGAAGCACCATAGTCACCGCCTCGGCCATCAAGGACTACCGCGGCAGGCCCATCGGCGTGTACGTGCGCTTCGTGGACATGTCTGCCGTGGATGCCCGTATCCGTTCCTCCATAATATGGGCGGTGGTGGGATCAATCGTTGGAATATGTTTGGCTCTTGGCGTCATATTCCTCGTGGTGAGGGTAAGCCTTACTGTCCCGCTTAAGCACGCCATATGGGCGATGGGAGAGGTGAGCCAAGGACGGATGGACAAGGCCCTGCCCACCGAAGGCACCATAGAGATCAAGCGGCTCATGGCCGCGGCCAACGGCCTCATCTACAGCGTCGGCAACATGATAATGGCCCTACAGTCCCAGGCGGCGACTATGGAGGCCGGCAGCAAGAACCTCGAGGTCGTGGGAGAAGAGGTCAACAGCGGAGCCCAGGCCCTGGACAGCAAGGCCAAGGTGGTGGAGTCTGCCGCTGTGGAGGCGGCACAGAGCCTGGCCACTGTGGCGAGCGCTACAGAGGAGCTGTCCACTGCCACTGCCGAGATCGCCCAGAGCGTGGCCGAGACGGCCAGGGTCTCCAACGAGGCCCAGGAAAAGGCGCTGATGGCCCAGGATGTGATAAACCGGCTGGGCGAGGGGTCGCAGCAGATCGGCAACATCATCCAGGTCATCAACACCATAGCCGAGCAGACCAATCTCCTGGCCCTCAATGCAACCATCGAGGCGGCCAGGGCAGGAGAGGCGGGGAAGGGTTTCGCCGTCGTGGCGAACGAGGTCAAGGAGCTCGCTGGCCAGACCGCCAAGGCCACCGAGGAGATCACCAGGATGATAACCTCGATCCAGGACGACACTGCGTCGGCGGTCAAGGCGGTTGAGGAGATCACGGAAATAGTGGCGCAGGTCAACGACCTGGCAAATACCATCGCCAGCGCCGCGGAGGAGCAGACCGCCACGGTGTCTGAGATAGATCAAAACATAAGCGCAGGTGCGGACCAGGTGCGGAACGTGGAGGAGGAGGCCAAGGAGATGGCCGGCCAGGCATCGGACTTCGCCACTGTGGCCCAGTTGGTGGCCAATGTCAAACAGGCGGTCCAGGAGGCCACCGAGGAGCTGGTGCTCTTGGCCGACGTCTATTCCATAAGCCCAGAGGCGGTGGAGCAGGCCGGCACCTGTGCGTCCCAGTCCGTGGTGATATCGGGCATAATCTTCAAGCATCAAGTGTGGCGTCAGACTCTCCTGGAAGCTATAATCTCCGGGAAGGTGCCGGATGTGGAGACCGATGGGTCTAAGTGTGCCTTTGGCCGCTGGTTCAAGGAGGCAGAGTTGTCCCAGGACGTCCAATCTATCGCCTCTGCCATGCAGGATGTCCATGACAGGATGCACCGTTCCGCAATCGCAGTGATAGAGCACATCAAGTCCGGAAAAGGCGCTGCCGGGGCCCTGGAGATCTATACCTCCCAGGTCAACCCCTTGAGCAACGAGGTTATAGGTAAGCTCAAGGAGCTGAAGAGGGCCCTGGAGGCCAGGGGCATGTGAGGATGGATCCCACTTCCGAGCCGGCATGGATTTCCCTGGATGAGGGGGTGCCGGCCCGGGAGGCGGCGCTGGTATTGGCGGCCAGGTCGATACCCTTCAGGATGGTCAAGGGTTCCGGTGCCCTGGAGGTGCCGGAACCTTTCTATTTTCTGGCAAAGGCCGAGCTCGCGGCCTACATCGAAGAAAACCGGTCGTGGCCGGGCATGGCCGTCGATGGAGAGTGGCGGATGGAAGCGGGGATCGTGTGGCAGTTTCTCCTGGTCACCGCGCTGCTCGCCTGGCTCATGGGCGATCCCCTCGGCCTCGGCCTGGTGGAGCGTGGAGCTGCCGACGGCGGGGCGATCCTAAAGGGCGAGTGGTACAGGT